>CAYZXF010000206.1:0-1509 GCA_964482355.1 uncultured Anaerolineaceae bacterium
CTGGAGCAAGCAAAGCGGCTTCCCAGGTTGGGGCGAGCGCATAAACGGTGAAGGTCAGCACGCCGGTCACGCTTCCGATAAGGATCACCGGCAGGCGACCTATCACGTCCGAGAGCCAGCCACCCAACAGCTTGACCAGGATCGGAAAGACCATGGAGATGGTGAAGAAAAGCCCTAGCTGTGTAATGGTGGCGCCCAATTCCCGTATGTAGACCGGAATCAGCACCATCGGCATGGTGACAGCGAAATTCGTCAGCGCCATGCAGATAAGAAAAATGAGGGTGCGTCGATCGATTACAAGCTTGTCAGATATGTCTCCACCCCTTGATTCAACGGGGCAAGGTCTCAGGCGCCTGGATGCTTGTGATCATTTCGTTCGCCTGCAAGGCGCTCAGCCGCCGATAAGCTGATCGACATCCGCAATGGCCTGGTTGGGGTTGGCAAAATGGACGGCATGCATTCCGATTTCGGCTGCTGCGGCGATGTTGTGACTGAAATCGTCGACGAATATCGTGCGATCGGCTTCGACCTTCAGCCGTTCGAGAGCAAGTTTGTAAATGGCCGGATCTGGTTTTGCTAATCCTACCTCTGCTGAAATCACGAGATCGTCAAAGGCGTCGTCGATGTGCCAGTGATTCTCGAGCAGATCCCGCAGCTCGAGCCATGCATTGGATATGAGCCCAGTTTGAAACCGTGGCCTCAATCCACGGACATAGGCCACCAAATCTTCATCGAGGTCATCACCCTGCCAGAAGTCTCGGGTCAATTGCTGCCCTTCCTCCTGGTTGAGCTCCAATTCCTGGCGAACCCACTCCCATACCTCTTCCACGCTGTATTCGCCCACCGAAGCCTTGCGGCCGGCATCGCTGCCGAAGATCAAACGGTCAAGCTGGCGCGGCTCCATTCCAAAGCGCTGTTCCCAGCGCTCGCGTTTGCTTCGATCCTCCGTCCGGACAAGGACGCCGCCCAAGTCCCAAAAGACAACGGAAATCTTAGACATTCAGTCGGGTAAGCCCAGGTTCATCAAATCCCTGCCCGGCCGGAGCTCTTTCGTATAGGTGTCCCGTTGAAGATCGGATTTCATGCCAGCTTTCTCATAGAGACCGGTAGCGCCGGTTGGGTTCAGACCATCGACTCCCAGGCCGACCTTAAAGGTGTCCCGCTGCCAAAACACCATAAAAAAGTGCTGCAAAAGGGCAAGCGCCAATCCCTTTCGACGCCAGGGGCGCCGAACGCTGAGAGTGTGGATCCAACCCATGTCTGGATCATGATCGGCCTGCGACCGCCCCCGCGCAAGGCCCGCGATCTGATCTTCGTCCCAGGCGATGAACCACAATCCAGGATCATACTGTGGCTCATGGAAACTAGAATGCGACCAACGCTTAAATCCGGCTTCAAACGATTCTGGGATGTGGCCCCAGTGATCTTCGAACGCTTCATCTTCAGCACGGTAGACTGCCTCCGCATCCCGCTCGCGATCAAAGGGTCGAAGTTCAATGCCATCCGGCC
>CAYZXF010000207.1:0-32534 GCA_964482355.1 uncultured Anaerolineaceae bacterium
TTTTGATAATAATAGAGTCTAAATCATTCTCCCCCACTAAATAATTCGAAAGACCGAATTCATTTGTAAGAGAAAAAATTTTATGAATGAATGGATTTCTAAGATCCGTATCGATCAGTATTATCTTATAATTGGCCTGAGCCATAGAAATGGCTAGATTAGAAATCGTAGTTGATTTCCCCTCCGATTTTTCAGCACTCGTAACAATTAAACTTCTCTTTTTATTTTGGCTAGAAGAAGAATAGACAATTGCTGTTCTAATTGCCTTAAAGGCTTCCAGAACATTATAATTTTGAAAATTGAGATTTGTTATTTTATTCTCTTGATCTTTAGAATTATTTTCAAAACTCGGTATAGAACCAAGAAAAGGGATGGGAAAAAATCTCCTGAAATCGTCTTCAGATTTTATAGTGTTGTCTAAATATTCCAGAATCTTTGCTTGGCATAATTTTACGAGATAATGATTGATAAATTTTGGGTATAAACGCGTAGCCTTTGTCAGAATGGACTCTGCTCTATCAATGTAGAAGTTTTTTAATCCGCTAGGTATTTGAGTTATATATTGGATTAAATAGATGCTATAATAATAGTGGGTGAAGTAATTATTCGGGCTCTTTTCTAGCGCAAATTCTAAATATCCTAAGGCTAGCTGACTGTCTTTTTCAAGAAAACTCAACCTAGCCAAATAGATATATGCTTCAATTAAACTGGGATTTAATTCTAGGCTTTTTTTTAATTCTTTTTCAGCTGTTAGAAGAAGCAATTTTTTTCTTGATTGAACAATTTTTTGGGAAACTTTTTCCAGATTATATTTAGCCAATAAAAAATGATATTGGGCATTTTCCGGGCTTTCGGATATCGCTTTTTGTAAGTGGTTCGATGTGGCGGGTTATTGCTTTTGGAGCTGGCACTCGAAACGGCGACGGAAAATCGAACTCTGCGGTTGCCCATTTCCAGAAGGACCCACACGCGGCCCAGGCGTTTCTTACAGTCTTTGGGGAAAGTGGTCGAGGTTCAATCGGCTGGTTGCCGCGCTTGGTGATACGGAATTCCAGACGTAGCCAACGGAAGAATTCATTGACATCGGAAGACGAAACCCCCTCTAACGTCGTTCCATTCGCCCTCTCTGCAAAGCGCCTGAGGTGTACCTCGTAGTCTCTGAGGGTATTTGGCGATAAGCCCTCGGCAGCTTTCGCCAGCAAGAATCCTTCAACTGCACGTGTCACGGTTGGGGTATTCATGTCGCCCTCTCTCTGTGTAACACCCCAACTAACCTTGCGGTCAACTCGCATGTTTTGCACCCAGCGCTCCGAGGTATACTCCGCATCGAAGACGGGGCGTGGCTCAGCCCGGTAGAGCGCACGGTTCGGGTCCGTGAGGTCGGCGGTTCAAATCCGCCCGCCCCGACTATCCAGCATTTGCCGAAATTGATTTTACAGTCTTCGGCCTAAGACCTGCCTCTTCCGAAGTTCACCGACTTCGGAATTGTCCTTTTAGGTTGGTGTCCGCCTGAATTACGGTTGGGGTTGGCATTCTGACTCTGAGATGATTATCGTCGTTATGGGCGTCGCCGGATCTGGCAAGACAACCGTTGGAGAGCTGCTGGCGACACAATTGGCATGGAAGTTCATCGATGGTGACCGCCTTCATCCTCCGGATAACATCAAAAAGATGCGCGCACAGCAACCGCTAACCGAATTCGATCGAGTGCATTGGCTCGATCGAATTGAGACCCGCTTGAAGGCGGTCTCTACTAGCTCGGGAGCAGCTGTGCTGGCTGCATCCGCCCTTCGCCGCTCACACCGAGATCGGATTCGATCTGGGGCATGCGATGTTCAATTTGTGTATTTAAAGGGTGACTTCGAGCAAATTAAGGCCCGCCTCGAGCAGCGTTCCGATCACTTCTTCGGATCGGACCTGCTGGCCTCCCAGTTCGAAATCCTCGAAAAGCCAGAATCTGCGATCGTGATCGATATTTCACTCGAACCAGTTGAAATCGTGCGGAAAATTCGGAAGGCTTTGGCGGTCTAAACCGCACCAATAGCCTAGGAGGAAATCCATGCCCTACTTGCCGATTGAGAACTACGCACTGATTGGCAATATGCACACCGCGGCCCTGGTTGGAAAAAACGGGTCCATCGACTTCATGTGTCACCCTCACTTCGATTCTCCTACTATCTTCGCCGCCCTCCTGGACGACAAGAAGGGTGGGCGTTTCCTAATTCGACCTATTCTCGAGGATGTTCGGCAGCGACAGCTCTATGTGCCGGATACTTCTGTCTTGCTTACGCGCTTCCTGTCCGAGGAGGGAGTCGCGGAACTCTCCGACTTCATGCCAATGGGCGAGAGCGAAGAGTCTCACGCGCTGGTTCGGCGAGCTAAGACGGTGCGCGGAGAGGTGCGGTACGAATTCCGTTGCGAACCTCGCTTCAACTATGCTCAAGATACTCATCGCGTTGAAATCGGTGAAGGTGAGGTCCTATTTCGATCCGATCGGCCCGACGGGCTGGTGCTTCGACTACGAACGAGTGTCCCACTGTCCATCACTGACGACGGCGCAGTGGTCGGAGAATTCACCCTTGGAACCGGACAGACCGCGTCGTTCGTGCTCGAAGAAGTATCATCTGCAGGCACTTCGCCTTCCGCCGACCCTGCGTATATTGCGGAAGCGTTTAAAAGCACGATGGACTTCTGGCGGAACTGGGTCGGCCGTATCACGTATCAGGGCCGCTGGCGGGAAATGGTTCATCGTTCCGCAATCACGCTCAAACTGTTGACTTCAGCGAATTATGGCTCAGTTGTCGCCGCTCCGACTTTCGGTTTGCCCGAAGAAATCGGAGGTGAGCGCAATTGGGATTATCGCTACACCTGGATTCGCGATGCTTCCTTTACAGTATATGCACTGATGCGTCTGGGGTGCATGGACGAGGCTCGGGGTTTTATGCGGTGGGTAGAAGATCGCGTCTCCGAACTTAATTCCGATGGCTCACTGCAGATCATGTACGGCATCGACGGTCGCAAAGATCTCACTGAGAGCACCTTGCCTCACCTGGAAGGTTATCGAGGCTCATCGCCTGTTCGCATTGGAAACGGGGCTTACGACCAGTTTCAGCTTGACATTTACGGCGAACTCATGGACTCGGTATACATCTTTAATAAGTACGTAGAACCGGTTCACCATGACCTGTGGGAAAACCTGGCAAGGATGACAAATTGGGTGATTGAGAATTGGCAGCGACCCGATGAAGGGATCTGGGAAGTCCGGGGCGGACAACAGGAATTTTCCTATTCACGTCTTATGGCGTGGGTAGCCGTCGACCGCGCTATCCGTCTAGCGATAAAGCGCTCGTTTCCAGCACCGCTAGACAAGTGGCATAAAGCCCGCAATGAAATATACAGGGATATCTATGCGAATTTCTGGGACCCAGGTCGCGGTACTTTCGTTCAATATAAAGGCACTACAGCGGTCGATGCCTCTACCCTACTCATGCCACTCGTGCGTTTCATCAGTCCAACCGACCCACGTTGGCTCTCCACTATGCGGGCTATCGAGCAGGACCTGGTCGACGATTCGCTTGTGTATCGTTACAAGCCGGAGCATGCTGCGGCCGACGGGATGGCAGGAATGGAAGGCACCTTCGGTATCGCATCATTCTGGTACGTGGAAGCGTTGGGCCGCACCGGCGATGTCAACAAGGCCAGATTCATCTTCGAAAAACTCCTCGGCTACGCCAATCATGTCGAGCTCTACGCAGAGGAGATCGGCGCGCATGGGGAGCACTTGGGCAACTTTCCCCAGGCGTTCACCCACCTCTCGCTCATCAGTGCCGCCTTCGACCTGGATCGAAGGCTTTCACGAGCGGGCCGAGCACGATAGCTCGCCTTCCCGATCGTCGGCTCTCAAGCGTCGGGCGGGCCAGTTAGCCCTCCTGCCTAAATGCCGCCGCCAGCTTCTTCAACTCGGAATCCCCAATTTTGTGATTGAGATCTCGCACAGGATTGGGAATCTCGATACCCGCTTTATCCAATGCCTTAATGATGGCGGTGTTGACGGAATCGAACATGCGACGCGTGTCCACGAATGAATCCAGCCACCATCTCACCCGAAATATCATCCCCGAATCTCCAAAGTGCAAAAAGAGCGCTTCAACTTTGCGGTCAGGCTCAACGCCTTCCACACCGCGCACGGCCTCGATGATGGTTTCTCTCGCATGCTCCACGTCAGCGCCGTAACTGATCGGTAGCTCAATCTGAATACGATAGGTCGTGTCGGGATACGTGTAGTTTACGAGCAGGCTCTTGGCCATAACCGAGTTAGGGACAATCACCATGCGGTTGTCGCGAGTCCGGACGCGCGAGCTGCGCAGCCCGATATCTATCACATCGCCCCAGGTATCGAGATCCTGAATTTCGATCCGATCTCCGATGCTAAAGGGGCGATCGAGCATGATCACGAAGCCGCTGATGGTATCCGCCAGCGTCGCCTGCGCTGCCAGGGCAATCGCCAGCGATCCGATTCCCAGCGTAGCCACGAGGCCGCTCACGTTCACATCAAAGTGGCTCAGCAGAATAATGAGCATCACGATCGTCAACACAATCAGCGCCACCCTCCTGCCAAAGGGGACGACCTGGTCGTCCAATTTGGATTCGGTTCGCGGGGCGATCTCTTGAGAGTACCAAGTTGCGACGCTACCCACTAACCTCCAGGTGATCAGGAAGCCTGTTATCAAGTAGAGCACAAAGAAGACGTTCCGGATCAATACGCTCTGCTCGGATATGAAGGAGATGTCCAGCCGAAGAATGGCGACGTTGAGCGATATCAGAATCGCCAGCATCGTCAGAAGCCCACGAACTGGCCTGATTATCGTATGGCTTATTGCCTTGCCTCGATCACCGAGCAGTCGCCTGAGAGTTCGATCAAGTAGATACCCGAGAAGCACTCGTACCAATATTGCGGTTGCTAAAACTATCAGTAGCGATGTTCCAACATTTGCCCATTGCTCGCCTGTGAGTCCTAATACCATGTCAATCCTCCTTCTGTGAATGACTCGAACGTTAGCCCGGTGAATTATACAGATGCCACTTTGCGCGACCATTCGATGCAGTGTAATCTTTGGCGCATGATGCGGTTCGGCGCTCTACTTCTTGTGGCGGGTATTATGGCCGCTTGCGGCGGTGGATCAGAAGAACCTGATCTTGTGCGCGGCCGTCAGGTATTTACGGAGCACTGCACTGCATGTCACTCCACCACCCCGGGATTGGTGATCGCTGGGCCGTCGTTAGCGGGGGTTGCGACGCGAGCGGCAGACAGCGATCCTGAGCCGAGTGACTTTTTTCGGCGGGCAATCCTCACTCCGCAAGCAGAAATTGTGGATGGGTTCGCGGATCTGATGCCGACAGATTTTGAGCAAAAACTTACTGACCCCGATCTTGAAGCGCTGATTTCCTTTCTCCTGACCCTCGAATAGTCCCGTCTCCACTTCCCGCTCAGACTGTAGCCTCAGCTACGGCAGCATGCTGGGCTACCGCATAGCATTTGTGAGACATGCGCCTAATCGTATTGGGCCTCCTGCTGCTCACCGCTTGCTCGGCGGCCGCGACCCCAACGCCCACTGAAGAAGCACCCCCCACAGCAGCGCCCCTTGCGCCAACCCTTTCACTTATCCCAGATCCCGCGGCAATTCCGTCTGCTACATCCATCCCCGAATCCGACGCCGTCGGGGGCTGCTCAAATCCATTTGTTGGAGCAGATATCTATTTCGCTACCCGATATTGGCCTACGACCGATTTCTGTCTTCACAGCGTTGATTACTCTGAGATATTTTCCGGAGGCCCTCCCCCTGACGGCATTCCCGCCATTGATAACCCGGTCTTCGAAAGCGTCGAAGCCGCCGACGAATGGCTGCAGGACGAATGGCCGGTCATGTTCTTTGAGGCCAATGGCGAGGCCAGAGCGTATCCGCTCGCTATTCTGATCTGGCACGAAATTGTCAACGACGAAGTGGCCGGGCAAAAGGTCGCGCTAACCTTCTGCCCATTGTGTAACTCAACGATTGCCTTCAACTCGGTCCTGGCAGATGGCACAATGCTCGACTTTGGAACCAGTGGCAATCTGCGAAATTCAGATCTCGTAATGTACGATCGCCAAACCCGATCCTGGTGGCAGCAATTCACAGGCGAGGCGATAGTCGGGAAGCTCACCGGTACCCTGCTAGAAATGCTGCCATCGCAAATTATTTCCTGGG
Source organism: uncultured Anaerolineaceae bacterium (assembly GCA_964482355.1). Taxonomy (GTDB): domain Bacteria; phylum Chloroflexota; class Anaerolineae; order Anaerolineales; family E44-bin32; genus JADFRG01. The sequence continues at coordinate 6,246 of CAYZXF010000207.1, forward strand.
CAGATTTCAAGCAGAATTATCCGGATTCGCTGGTTCTGTCTCGTGAAACGGGCTATGAGAAAAGATATGGAGACAACCCCTACGGAGGGTATGACGATGTCGGCAGATCGCCGTTCTTCCCCGTAGGAACGTATGGAAATGAGCTGCCTCCTATCGAGCGTATCGTCGCATTGTCAATCGGCGAGATCGATATTGCCTTCCCATTCAGCCGGCTTGCGGAGGTTGGTGTCGTAAATGAGGAATATTCCGGTCAACCCATCGCAGTATTTTGGAAGGCTGGGACTAGTACGATATTTGGAAACAGCGGCAGAGACGTGGGATCGACCGGCGCCTTTTTGCGCAATTTTGAGGGGCAAATCCTGACCTTCGAGGCAACCGATGAGGGATTCGTGGACGTAGAAACCGGGTCCTTGTGGAGCATATCGGGGGAAGCGATTGACGGTCCGCTATTAGGCAGCAGGTTAGAAAAGCTGGTGTCGGGGGAGCACTTCTGGTTCGCCTGGTCAGTCTTTAGGCCAGATACAATCGTGTGGCAGCCCTAAGAGAGGCTCCGCATTCCGGAGCTGGGCCAGCAGATACGATTGTCTGGCAGCCTTAGAAGAGCCCCTGCATACTTCCGGAATAGCCAGTTAGCTCTACATATCCCTGACCATTTACCGTACCGCTCACCTGGACTGCTCCCTCCCAATACTCGAGGTTGAGGCGCATTTCCTGATCCTTGACCAAAGGTTCAACCACCAGCTCCAAACCCTCATCAGGGACAGATATCTTCCAGCCGGACGGGTACGTAGTATCCGTGATGCTGCTGGTCCAGGTAGTGATCGGTTCGATTGTAAACTCGTCGGCGTTTAACCACCGATGGGTTCCGTCAGCCTCTACCAGCGTTCCACCAGATGTTTGCGCGATCCCCCCATCGCTGTTGCGGATGTGAAATAGCATCAGCTCCCTACCATCCTCAAGCTGAAGTCCAAACCAATCCCACCCGGTTGCTTCCGGCCCCAGAGCACTCGTACCCCACTCGTGATCAAACCAGCTCGAGCCTTGAACCTTGAACTCACGATCACCTACCGTAAGCGTGCCTTCAGTCATCATGTCGGTGAAGCTGAGGTAATAAGAGGCATTCCCCTCAGCGTCGCCTTTCGAGCTGTACCCCCGTTCCCCATGCTCCACGATGGGTTTGGTAGATTTGAGCTCGAGATCAAAACCGATGCCCCCTTCGCTGGCGCTCAGACGTACGTGATTGCCGACTTCATCAAGACTTCGGACGGTCCAATTGCCCAGAGTGACTGTGTATGGACTCCCGCTTGCGCCGGCCAGTTCCGCCGAGCCTCGTTCAAATCGCTCCAGCGCAACATGCTCTCCTTCGCTTATATCCGTCAGCGCGAGATGGCCGAAGTAAATCTGATTTGTGGCAAATTCCGAATCTCGCTGGGTCTCGCCGGGAGCCAGGCCTCTACGGAAGATCGTTAGCTGATAGCCGAAGCGTTCCCCCCCTTCCGCTTCCAGGTTGCCAGTGTAGTACCACCACTCGGTTTGGTACTCAAAATGCGGACCGTGGTCTTGAGGGAAGCTGAATTCTTGCGGCCCTCGGACCGTTTCAAATTCGGGGGAGGTTGCAGAATTCTGCAGCTCATAGGTAGGAACGGTAGGACCGATCGCGGTCGGGAGCAGCAAGTAGCCCACGAGCCCCATCGCAATCAGCATAGCTACGACTGCGAATTTCATCCTTACTCCCCCCGAATCGCTTCTGCCACCGGCATTCTGCGCAGCCTTGAGACCGGGTAAACCGCGGCCGCCAGCGAGGCCACGACCCCAACCACGATCGCCTGCAGGAACGGACCAATGGCAGGCGCCAACTCGATTGACCAGCCGAATGAACGTACATTGATGACATGAATCAGGATTAATGCCAGCAGCAAGCCGGTGGGCAGCGCCAGGAGCGAGGCGGAGAGACCCATCAAGCCGGTTTCCAGGTAGGTCAGTTTTTCCAACCCTTCTGGGGCCAGACCGATGGCCTCCAGCGTTGCGTACTCGCGTTTGCGCTCCAGCTGCAGGGCGAGCAGCGCGCTCAACACACCAATGAAAGCAACCACAACCGCCAAAATTCGGAGCGATTCTGTGATCGCGAAAGTTCGGTCGAAGATGCGCAGGGCCTCCTCCCGTATCTGCCGGTTCTCCTGCACTGACAGCCCCGTACCTGTAAGCTCAAGTCGAATTGATTCGGCAAGCTCGTCAATGTCCACGTCCGGGAGGGCTTTGACTCCCAGAGACGAGAGAGCAGGATCGTTCCAATTGGCTTGATAGATCTCGCGACTCATCAGGACTGTGCCGCGATCAGATGAGTAGTCGTAGAAAATGCCTACGATTTCAAATTTTTTCGTTCCAGCGTCCGTCTCCAACTCCAGCTCGTCCTGGTCGCCGATTCGGAGCGTAAGCGATTCGCTTATGACAATCGCGCCCTCGCGAATGCGCTCCCACACCTCTCTTGCGCTACCTCTGGCAAATCGATAGAGGCCCGCATCCCGCACTCTCTCTGGGTCGACCGCTGTCAAGTCGAGCTCGCCCGGTTCCCCCTGAACATGCACGGTCCGGATACCCTCCACCGTGCCGACCCCTTCGACCCCTTCAACCCGCTCTTTGAGCGCGGCCGGTAGGCTGGCCTGAGGCCGATTTCCAATCGAGGCCGGGGATGAGATATAGATATCCGAATAGAGCGTAATTTCGAGCCAGTTTTCCACCGTCAATCGAAAGCTATTGATCATTAGTGTGACCCCGATGGTCACAGCCAGGGCAACCATGAGGGCCGCGATCGCGATCCCGGCTCGGCTCAGCTGGCCGGTCACCCCTCTCACCGCCAGCCGCCAATGAATTCGGGTTGATAGCGAGCGAAATAGCCGCATGAGACCTTGCGTGGCGAAAGGCACCATGAACGCCAAACCGAGAACTATCACCAGAATGCCTAAGAAGGTTCTAGGCAGCGAATCGTCCGAAAGCAGAAACAATATGGTGCCCGCAGCCGCCACCGCCAGGCCGATCAGTCCAACCCGTGGCGCCCACAATCTAGCTCCCTGTTCGAGGTCGCTTCGCCTCAGCACCTGCACTGGCGGTACTCTGGATGCTTCCGAAGCAGGGATGATCGACGCAAGCGCACCTGCGCCAACTCCAAGCACGATTGCTTTGATGACTGCGCTCGCGCTGAGGGTGGCTTCGCCCACGCTGGATATGAAGTAAAAATCATTGAAGGTCCGCGTCACCAGAGCCAGTGCAAATTGTGCGAGCACCACGCCAAAGAGAATGCCTAAGAGCGACCCCAGGAACCCAACTAGTGCGGCTTCCAGCACAATCTGAGCAAAGATCTGTTCTCCGGCGACGCCCAGCGCCCTGAAGGTTCCGAACACTCTCCGCCGGCTAAGTACGGAGAAGGTCATGGTGTTGTAAACAAGGAATACTCCCACGAGGAGAGCCAACAGACTCATAGCCGTTAGGTTCAAGCGAAAGGCCGAAGTGAGTTGCTCGGCAGTGTCGCGCTGCTCGCCGGAGGATAAAAGCGTCAATCCAGCTGGGAGCCTGGCCTCGATTGCCCGAACATCTTCAGGACTGGCAATCAGATCGATCCTGCTCAGGGTCCCTGAAACATCAAGCAACTCCTGCGCACCGGCGATGTCCATGAGCAGGACATCGCTGGAGATCAGTGTGCTGACGACCCCAAGGATCGTAATGGTTTCTAGGCGATCGTCCACCTGGACCGTCAATGTTTTGCCCGGCGCCAGCGAGTTGGCTTCGGCAAGTTCTGTACCGATGATTGCCATCCCGGGTTCCGTGAAGAACTGCTGGAAATCAGGATCAAACGTGAGTCCCGGGCCCATGTGATCACGGAATGGTGTCTCCGCAAACAGGTCTATGCCCAGGATGCGCAGCGGTCGCTGCCCGTATGCAACAGTAGAGACGACTCCCTCCACTACCGGCGCAGCTTGTATGGTGCTCGATGCAGAACGTATCTCCCGATATAGCCCTTCAGGCACTCCGGAGGGCCCACCAACCACCAGGTGCGTAGTTCTTCCGACAAGAGATTCGGAGCTTTGCTCAAATGACCGCAAGGCGCTCTGGCTGGCCATGTCGATCGCAGTAACTACCGCCACCCCTAGAGCTAGCCCGGCCAGCATGAGCCCACTGAAAAGTGGCCTTCGAAGAAGATCGCGGATTCCGGCCCTAAAAAGGGGTCTCATCGTCCGGCTCGAGCTTTCCATCCAGCAGCGCCCATTTCTGATCTGCCGATTGCGCGATCAGATGGCTATGTGTTGCAAGGATCAATGTCAGTCCGCGTTCTTGAATTAAATCTTCCAACATCGACAGCACAAGCTCTCCAGTGATTCGATCTAGGTTCCCGGTCGGTTCATCGGCCAGCACCAGAACGGGCTCCTCCACCAAGGCTCGAGCAATCGCAATGCGTTGCTGCTCACCTCCTGAGAGTCGATCCGGGAAGTCTGGTTCCCGCCCACTCAAGCCCACTTGATCGATGAGTCGAGCAGCTCGCTCGTGAGACTCCGCCTCACTGCGGCCAGAGAGCTCTGAAGGCAAGCTGACGTTTTCGAGGACAGTTAGAGTAGGAATCAGGTTAAAAAATTGAAAAACGAACCCTATGTTATCTCTACGAAAATGAGCCCGATTGCGCGGGCTCATCTGATTGATTCCTTGGTCTCCGATTACAACCTGGCCGGAGGTCGGCTCGTCAATGCCGGCGATCAGGTTCAGAAGGGTAGATTTGCCGCTTCCGCTGCGTCCGCGGATGGAGGTGAACTGACCAGAAGGGAACTCTACGCTAAGATCATCGAGAACGACGCGTTTCTCTTCGCCTCTTTCATAGACCTTCGAGAGGTGTTCAATGCGGACAACGCTCTCCATTCCTACTTTGCGGGCCCGGCACCAGCAACCCCCGCTGAAACGTATTCCTTATATTTCGCAAAGTTCTCTCTAAAGTTTCCTGCAAGGCTCTTCGCTTGAGCAACGTAGGCATCTTTATCTGCCCAGGTCGCCTGTGGATCTAGCACTTCGTCCGGTACGCCAGTACAACGGACAGGCACTTCAAGGCCAAATATCTCATCGGTCCTCGTGGGCACTTCAGCGAGCGAGCCATCTAGCGCGGACGTTACCATCGCGCGCGTAAAAGGCAGAGTGATACGCTCCCCCACCCCGTATGGCCCACCAGTCCAGCCGGTATTCACTAGCCAGACGGCAGCCTCGTGTTTTCCGATCCGATCCCCGAGCAATTCCGCGTATTTACCGGGGTGCAGTGGCAAGAACGGTTCCCCAAAACATGCTGAGAAGGTAGCTTGAGGCTCATCGCCCAGCCCTTTTTCGGTGCCGGCAAGCTTAGAGGTATAACCTGAAAGAAAGTAATACATGGCTTGATCTGGAGTAAGTCTGGAGATGGGCGGCATTACTCCAAACGCGTCAGCAGTCAAAAAGAACACATTGTTGGGATGACCTCCCATGCCGCTTGGCACACGCTTCTCAACCGCTTCGAGAGGATATGCGGCCCTGGTGTTTTGAGTTAGCGTGCCGTCATCGAAGTTAATCTCACGGCTGGCGCTATCCATGATGACATTCTCTAAGACTGTTCCGAACTTCTCCGTCGCATTCCAGATGATGGGTTCATATTCCGGGCTCAGTCGTATGGTCTTCGCGTAGCATCCGCCCTCGAAGTTGAACACCCCTTCATCGCTCCATCCATGCTCATCGTCTCCAATCAGATTGCGCCTAGGGTCAGAGGAAAGAGTCGTCTTTCCAGTTCCACTCAGCCCAAAAAACAACGCCACTTCTCCCGATTCGCTTTGATTGGCAGAGCAGTGCATGGAGAGCACTCCTTGGAGCGGCAATTCATAGTTCATCACTGTGAAGATCGACTTCTTTATTTCACCCGCGTAGCGAGTGCCGCCGATCAGAATAATTCCCCGCTCAAAGTTCACCACGATGAAAACTTCGGAATTCGTTCCATGGATAGCTGGATCGGCCTTGAAATTCGGAGCATGAAGGATGGTGTACTTAGGGATTTGCGAGGCGGCCTTTGCTTCCGGCAGCCTGAGGAATAAATTGTGAGCAAACAAGGCGTGCCAGGCATTCTCACTCACAACTCGGATCGGTGCGCGGTATCGTTCAGATGCGCCAACGGCAGCGTCCTGAACGAACAGCTCCCTCTCATTCAGGTATTCAAGAACCTCAGAATGCAGCAATTCAAATGCTGCCGGATCGTACTCTCGGTTTACCTCTCCCCACCAGATATGATCTGAACTAGCACCCTCCCGAACAATAAATTTGTCGTTGGGCGCCCGACCGGTGTGACTACCGGTCTCCACCACAACCGCGCCGTATTCTGACAGGTGACCTTCGCTACGCTGGGCTACAAGCTCGACCAGGGCCGGGGCGCGCAGGCCCCAGTAAACCTTCCCAGCATTCGATAGGTTGTGGTTCTCGAGACCATATTTGCTTGGTGATCCAATGATTTCAGACATGCAAATTCAGTATTCCTCCGTGGGCCGCGGAACGCGGTCCGGATAAGGTCTCACCTGAGCGCGAATAGTATCACGCTTCAACTTGAGGGTTTTGTAGGGGGCGATACCTGGATCGGGATGGTTGCACGATCCAGCTCGTTTCCGTTAATGTCAATCACCGTCAGTTCGATGTTGTCGGGATTAATTTCGACCAGCACAAAATGCATCTTACGGTGGAATGCCTGACTTCCATCCACGCGCTCGGTTTCCCGATACAGCACAGGTGAGCCGCCGCCGCTCACAACATACGTCACGCCATTTCGCACAATGCGTTCGTAGTTGTGGTCATGACCAGAAATAACCAGCGGCGTGTCGGCTGCCTCAAATAAAGGATTCCAGTCCGTCCGCAGTGCCTGGCCGTCATTTTGATGGAGTCCGCTTGTGTAGGGCGGGGTGTGAAATACCGGGATCGAGAAACTAACGCTTGGATCGCTCAGGCGTTCTTCCAGCCACGCGGTTTGCTCCGCCCTTCCGCCTGCGCCTTGAAATGCCTGCGAGTCAAGCATAATGAATTGAATTCCAGCTCGTTCAAACGCATACCAGGTTCCATGCGCCGAATCCGGGACGCTCAAATCAGTGAGCAGAGGAAAGGCGCGCAAGAAATAAGGTTCACCGTTTGACTGGGCAGCTTGGTCGTAATCGTGATTGCCGAGAACTGGGTAGATAGGGGCTTCATGCAGGAGAGGGCCAAACGCTTCGAAGTACTTTGTCGCGAACGCTTCTGCAGGTCCCGATTGCTCGAAAGCCTTGTAAACCGTGTCTCCCGTATGTAGGACGAAATCCAGATCGTAGCTCATCATCCGCTGGGCTAATTGCCGGGTCTGATCATCGCCAAAACCCGAATCGCCGATTACGCCGAATCGCAAATTGAGCTCTCCGATAGAGGGAGCCTCAAAGTTAATCGGACCCCAGTCCGCTCCCAACAATCTCGGCGCTCGGAGCGATTCCAGATCATCGCCTAGACCGACCTGAACCGAATAGGAGCTTCCGGGGGTTAGCCCAACCAGCGGAACCTGATGAATGGTTTCGTCTTCCGCCAGAGACAGGGCCCACCATCCCGCGAAATCCTGCTGGTCTGGTCGATACAGCAGCCAGCCGGAGCTGGGCTTGTCCAGCTCAAAATGGACTGTGGCCTCGAATGGCGTCAGCTTCTGGACTGTCAAGGGAACCTGATAGGCGCTATCGGCTGGCTGGTCCACAAATTCGACCGGCGGGAGCGAAGTGCTGGTTGGCCTCGGTGTTTTCGTGGTAGTTGGTTCAGAGGTGAGGCTGGGAGGTTGTGTGTGGGTGGAGGTTGAGACTTGTGTCGATGTCACGGTGGCCGACGGGATTGGGCTGGAAGGCGCACCTGCACAACCTACAGCGGCGACGGAGAGAAGTGCAAACAGTGCTGCTTTTATCAAGCGCGCGCGTCCTGGGCGTTGCTCCGTAAAGTACAGGAAAGTGATGCGAACAACATTTCCTCTATCAAACTCGCCTCTGCTCGGCGTCGTTCCAGAGTTGAATCAAGTCCGTGCGCTCCAGATCCTCTAACTGCTGGCCGGATTTAGTTACAGCTTTAAGAAGATTCGAGAATTGGGTTCTAAATTGCTGATTAGCTTGCTGGAGCTCCGCTTCGGCATCAACATTAATCTGTCGTGCATAGTTTACGATCGCAAACAGCATGTCGCCAAGTTGCTCAGGCCTTATTTGCTGTTCCCCTTTCCCTGTCAGCCAGGAGAACTCTCCTTCGATCTTGTCTCGCTGTTGATCCCAATCAAAACCGACCCTGCCCGCCCTCTCTTGCAGCTCCGCGGACTGTGCAAGTGCTGGCAAGGATCGTGGGACGCCATCCAGCGGACCTCCAATTCTCTCCTCGCTCTTGTAGTGCTCCCAATTGTTGAGCACTTGATCGACGCTGGTTACTTCAACATCCCCGAAAACGTGAGGATGCCGGCGGATCAACTTAGTTTGAATGCCAAAGACCACGTCCGACATTCGGAAATTTCCTTGCTCCTGGGCGATCTGAGCGTGCATGAGGATTTGAAGAAGCAGGTCGCCGAGCTCTTCCTGAAGTCCGTCCAGATTCGCTTGATCCAGCGCCTCCAATGCTTCGTAAGCCTCCTCAAGCAGATGCTTGCGTAGGGATGCATGAGTTTGCTCTCGGTCCCAGGGACAGCCCTCCGGCGCGCGGAGGTGGGCAACCGTGTTCTGGAGCGATTCGAATGAGGAGTGCGGTTCCAGCGGCGGCAGATACAACCCCTTCACATTGCCGGCTGCCTCCAGCTCATCAAACGATAGCTGAAGAACCGGGCCGCCGCTCTCACGATATACGGCGATGCGGTGATCGTGAGGGTAGAGGCTCCGCAATACGCTCAATACGCGCTCCGTTGTATGACTCGAACTAAGATCAATTATGAGCGCGCCGAGATCTGGATTGAGCGGAGGAAAGTAAGCCGCGGCCAGCTCATTTGCACTGATGATTGTCAGTCCCTGTCGGGGATCCAGCTCCAGAGCTGTCAGCAGGGTGTCGATCGCATCCATAACGCCCTCCATTGAAGTGAAAACAATAAGGGCCGAGGCAATAGTTCTGCCTCGGCCCTGCAATGCGAATTAACTGCCTGATTTCAGGATTAGCGCTTTGTATATGTTGGCGCTTTTCGTGCTCTCTTTAGACCTGGTTTCTTTCGTTCCTTGATTCGGGCGTCCCTGGTAAGGAGGCCTGCTTTTTTAAGATCAGGTCTGAAGTTCTCGTCCATTTTCAATAATGCACGCGCCAAACCGTGACTCACCGCACTTGATTGGCCAGTAATCCCCCCACCGTTCACCAGAACCGAAACATCAAGCTTGTCCGCGAGCCCTGCAACTTCAGCAGGGGCCTTGATCCGCTTGATATCGCCCAGCCTGGGGAAGTAGTCTTCGGCGGGCTTGTCGTTCACTACAAATACGCCCTTGCCGCTCACAATGCGAACGCGCGCACTCGCTCTTTTTCTTCGCCCAACAGCTTCAAAGTATTTTTCTGCCATTTTCCCTTACTCTCTAATCTCAAGCCGGACGGGCTTTTGCGGACGGTGGGGATGGTCTGGACCAGAATACACGCGCATCTTCTTGAGCAGCCGCCGCCCTTGGCGATTGTGCGGCAGCATCCCCCAGACCGCAGAACGAATAACTCTTTCAGGCCTGCGTTTCAGAAGGTCGCGAAGAGATATTGACCGTAACCCACCCGGGTAGCCGGAATGCCGATGGTACATTTTCTGATCCAGGCGCTCGCCGGTAACATGAATTTTAGATGCGTTGATCACGATCACGCTGTCGCCGGTATCAACTCCCGGAGTAACAATGGGTTTGTTCTTCCCCAGCAGGACTGCCGAAATGCCTGAGGCCAATCGGCCCAAGGTCTGGCCATCGGCATCCACCAACCGCCACTGGCTCTCGATATCCTCTGGTTTTGGGTAGAAAGTTTTAAACACGTCTAAACCACCTCATGCCTCATAGTAGACTGCTTCGAGGCTCAATCCATTCGGCGGAGCAAGCCTTCCTGCCCATTGATGGGCAGGGTCTGAAAGGCTTCGTTCGACCTGTTCAGACGTTACTTTGCCCCAACCGACCTGCATGTTGGCTCCCACGATTCGCCGAACCATCCGATACAGAAATGCGTCGGCTTCCAGGATCAGGCACAACTCAGCGCCTTTCCGCTGCCAATCTGCCTTGCTAATCGTGCGCACTGTGTGCCCATCGGGAATGGGAGCTCGACCAAATGCGCCAAAGTCTCGCCTCCCGAGGAACATCTGAGCTGTCCGCTGCAGCCGGTCAAAATCCGGCTCCGGCCACACCCGCCACATCGTGCGTTCCTTTAGTGGATCCCGATTCGGATCCGCCAAAACACGATAAACGTACCGCCTCCGGATGGCGGAAAAGCGCGGTTCGAAATCCGCCGGAACCACCTCGGTAATGCGAACGGCCACGTCCCTTGGGAGATGCGCGTTAAATGCCGCTGTAAGCTGTTCCAGTCCCTGCGACCAATCCAACGCATACGCTACAACCTGGCCGCTCGCGTGAACTCCGCGATCCGTTCGGCCAGCCGCGCGGATTGAGGTCCCGATCCAACCGAGCTCATGAAGCGCTGTCTCAAGCACGCCCTGAACGGTGCGCTCCGTGGAACCCTGCCGTTGGAAACCATGGAATTCGGTTCCGTCGTACGCTACGATCGATTTGTAATGTTCGGTTATCGCCCTACTCTTCAACCAGCTCGAGCAGAACCATCTCGGCCCCATCACCTTTGCGAGGTCCGAGCTTCAGAATTCTTGTATAACCCCCGGGCCGCTCAATGTAGCGCGGGGCGATATCGTCAAAAAGCTTCATTACAAGTTCCGGATCGCGTAGGCGCTTCGCGGCCATACGGCGTGCGTGCACTTGATCGTCTTCATCCGCGCGCTTGGCCATGGTGATGAGTTTTTCCGAAGCACCCCGCACCGCGGCCGCCTTGGCCTTTGTGGTGCGAATTCTTTCGTGCCGGAACAAATCGGAAATCAAATTACGCCGGAGCGCTCGGCGCTGACCGGTAGTTCGGCTGAGGCGCTTGCCATAGACTCGATGCCTCATGCTTCGACCACTGCCGCCTCTGGCGTGAGCTCGCTCTCGCTCTCACCTTCTTCGTCCAGGTAGCCTTTTTCCACGAGCCGTTCCTTCAGCTCATCCAGGCTCTTTTCGCCGAAGTTTCGGATAGAGAGCATGGCGTCTGAGCCCTTCTCGATCATATCCAGGACCTCGCCCACACTCGTAATCCCGGTTCGCTTCAGCGAATTGAATACGCGCACGGAGAGATCAAGGTTTTCGATCGGGATCTCGTATACCTCGCTCGCCATCTGCGGCTCTTCTTCGCGAGTGGCTGCTTCGAGCAGGCTCTCTTCTGTAACACCTGCCAGATCGCGCAAATGGGCCATTAAGATGGTGGCGCTTTTGCTCAGCGCGTCTTCTGGCTTTACCGTTCCATCGGACCAGATCTCCATAATGAGGCGATCAAAGGTCGTATCCTGGCCGACGCGCGCCTGACCAACTTCAAAATTTACCTTCCGCACCGGGCTGAAGATCGCGTCGGTCGGAAGCTCGCCGATTGGTAATCGGCCGCGCTCGTCGGAAGGAGAATATCCGCGACCTCGCTCGACATTTAGCTCAATCTCAAATTGCGATCCATCGGCATCGACAGTAAATAGATACAGTTCCGGATTCACAATTTCTATTTCGGCCGGGGTCACGACGTCGGCTCCTGTGACAACTCCCTCACCCTGCACTTCAATCCGCAGTCGAGCGGAATCTCCTTCGTGCAAAATCAATCGCAGTTCCTTGATGTTCAGCATGACCTGAATAACATCTTCACGCACGCCTGGAATCTCTGAAAACTCGTGCGAAACCTCCGAGATTCGAATAGAGGTCGTCGCAGAACCCTCAAGCGACGAAAGCAACACCCGTCGGAGCGCATTGCCCAGCGTGATTCCGTAACCGCTCTCGAGCGGGCTAATGATGAATTTCCCGTAATTTCGGGCCACCGCTTCTCGTTCGATCTTGGGCATTACCATCGTTGTTGTTAGTGCCATCTGCCCCCTCCTTCCTTGCTCTGGCGCCCCCCGGCCAGAAATAACTCCTGAATTACGATCAGTGCGAATGCATGGATCATCGAGAGTAGTACTCCACGATCAGCTGCTCGTTGAAATTCGCGTCTATATCCCCACGCTCCGGCGCCTGCGAGATCTTGGCTGTGAGATTCTTTGAATCCCGTTCCAGCCAGACTGGCGTCGCGCGTGTCTCAGCAATGTCCGGTAGCTCTTTGAAGTACGTTCGCTTGCGCGAACCTTCTCGAACCTCAATCAAATCGCCTGGCTTCACGAGCATGGATGGAATATCCGTTCGACGGCCGTTTACCGAGAAGTGCCCATGCGAAACCAGCATTCGCGCCTGGGCGCGACTCTCGGCAAAATTCAGCCGGTAGATCACATTGTCTAATCTGCGCTCGAGTTGAATGAGCAATGCCTGGCCGGTGAGACCGCGCTGCTGTTGTGCCTTCCGATAGTAACGTCGGAATTGCCGCTCGGTCACGTTGTAAACGCGTCGAGTCTTTTGCTTCTCCCTCAGCTGCTTCCAATATTCTGAAACTCGCCGCCTGCGCCACATGGCCTGACGTCCATGCTCGCCCGGGGGGTAGCTTCTACGCTCAAAAGCACATTTCGGGGTGTAGCAACGCTGCCCCTTCAGGAAGAGCTTCTCGCCTTCCCTACGGCAAATTTTGCACACGGGTCCAGTATATTTCGCCATTCGCTACCTTGTTCCTTGATTGTGATGCATCAGGAATGCATCAAATTTACACTCTTCGTTTCTTCGGAGGCCGAACTCCATTGTGTGGAATCGGCGTTACGTCACTGATGGAACGAACCTTTACGCCGGAGGCCTGAATCGCACGTATCGCAGCCTCCCGGCCAGGCCCCGGTCCCTTTACAAACACGTCCACTTCTTTGAGGCCAAGATCTTTTGCGGAGCGGACGACTACTTCCGCCGCCTTCCTGGCCGCGAAGGGAGTGCTCTTCCTGGAACCCTTAAAACCTGAGGAGCCGGCGCTGCCCCAGACCACAACATTCCCCTGTGGATCGGAAATGGAGATGATCGTATTGTTGAAAGTGGCATGAATGTTCGCACGCCCATTGGATATGGTTCGCTTGGTCTTGCTGCGCTTCGATTCTCTACGTGCCATTTTTCTCCTGGCTCTCCGACGGTCCCTAGTTGAGATTCCAATCGAATCTCGGCCGAGCGGATTACTTCTTCTTCGCGCCCCTTCGGCGACCGCGACCGGCAACCGTTTTCTTAGGGCCCTTGCGGGTACGCGCATTGGTGCGGGTACGTTGACCCCGGACCGGTAAGTTCCTACGATGCCGCAGCCCACGGTAGCTGTTGATGTCTATCAACCGCTTCACATTCAGTTGCACTTCACGTCGAAGGTCGCCCTCGACCGTGATATTTTGAGCGATGTAGTCGCGAATCGAACTGACCTCACCCTCAGTGAGATCACGCACTGGAGTATTCGCATCGACCCCTGTCGCTTTAAGTGCAGCGGTTGAGGTTGACCGGCCGATCCCATGAATATAGGTCAACCCGATCAGGACCCGCTTGTTGCGTGGGAGATCTACTCCTTCAATTCGCGCCATAACTCACCCTTGTCGTTGCTTATGGCGCGGATTCTCACAGATTACGTAAACCTTGCCGCGCCGGCGGACAATCTTGCACTTCGGACAGCGTTTCGTTACAGAAGCTGATACTTTCATGGTGTTACCTTTTCACTAGCCAGCCGATTAACAAAGTAGCGATTATACCTAATCCCCTCTGGCGGTGTGTCCAGGGCGGTTAAAACAAGGGGTCCATCCGGTGTGACCGCTACGGTGTGTTCAAAATGAGCCGTCAGTCGGCCATCTTTAGATGCCACAGCCCAACCATCCTGCAGGGTGCGCGTTTCCGGCGAACCTGCCAACACCATCGGCTCCAACGCGATCGTCATGCCGGAGCGCAAAGGTATGCCTTTGCCCGGCGAGCCATGGTTGGCAACTTGCGGGTCTTCGTGCATGCTGCGACCCACCCCATGTCCCGTATATTCTCTAACCACATTGAAACCATTGCTCTCCACATGGGCCTGAATCGCTGCGGAAACATCGCCTGTGCGGTTTCCTTCAACCATTTGTTCGATGCCGATGACCAGCGCATCGAGAGTGACCTCCATGAGACGTTCCGCTTCCGATGACACTTCGCCAACCGGAACGGTGATTGCAGAATCACCTACGAAACCATCCACGATGGAGCCGCAATCGATGCTCACGATGTCGCCCTCTTCAAGCCGCCGCTCCCCAGGGATCGCATGGACCAGCTCTTCATTCACGCAAACCGTGGTAGTGGCCGGATAGGGAAATACCCCCGGTACACCCAGAAACGCAGCCTCGGCCTCGTGTTCCCGGAGGATTGCCACCGCTGCTTCGTCAATCTCAGAGGTGGTGATGCCGGGTCGAACGACTGCGGCCGCTGCGCTGAGAGCCAGGGCATTCACCCGGCCCGCTTCACGCATGGCCTGCAGCTCTCGCTCGCTTTTCAACACGACGCCTGACATCAACGGGTGGCCTCTTTTTCGAGCGACGACAAGATATCTTCCGTTACGGCATCGATCGGTTGATCACCATTAATTTCAATGAGCAAACTTCGCTCACGGTAATACTCGATCAACGGTTCCGTTTGCTCTTCGTACACCTTCAGCCGGCGCCTGACCGTTTCCGGTTTGTCGTCATCACGCTGGAAAAGCTCGGATCCATCTTCATCACAAAATCCTCTCTTTTTCGGAGGATTGTGCTGGACGTGATATACATGCCCCCCCTGGCGGCAAACCCGCCGGCCAGACATCCGCTCAACAAGTCGTTCAATCGGCACTTCAAAATGGATCGCAGCTCGCACGCTTCCGCCAGCCATTGTTTCCAGTGCATCTGCCTGGCGGGTGGTGCGCGGAAACCCATCCAGAATCGCACCGGAATCTCCGTCGGCCTGCCCTAATCTTTTCTCAATCATCTCAATCGTAATTTCATCCGGGACGAGCTCACCGTGCGAGAGATACTTCTTTGCCTCTACTCCGATTGGCGTCCCGTTCTTCAAGTTCTCCCGAAAAAGGTCCCCACTTGATATGTGCGAGAGTTCAAGCGCCGTGCTCAACCGCTTGGCTTGGGTGCCTTTTCCGGCACCTGGCACTCCGAGCAGCACAATAAAATCCAATCTTTCCTACCTGACTAGCAGCGCTGAGTCATAACCCCTTAGCTTCAGCTCGGCTTCGATGTTCCGATAGGTATCGCGGATGACACCCACTACGATCAGAAGCCCCGCGGATGAGACCAGTAGCAATCCGGTTTGACTACCGCCAATTGGGTAGATCAACCCGACCAGAAAAGGCATAATCGCTATGATTCCCAGGAACAGAGCCCCGACAAGCGTGATGCGCCGGACGACGCGCGTAAGGTAACGCTGAGTGGGTGCGCCCTTGGTCACGCCCGGAATCTGTGCCCCGGATCGCTTGAGGTTTTGCCCATAGTTTTGTTGCTGAAAGAGAATGTCGGTATAAAAGAACGTAAAAGCTACGACCATGATGAAGTACAGAATCCAGTACGTGCTGTTGAAGCCTCCGAAGTTGGTCTGAAGCCATAGAGCCACTCCAGACATGAATTCGCTCGTCGAATTAACAAAGAACTGCGCAAGAACTGCAGGAAAGGTCAGGATGGACTGAGCGAAGATGATCGGAATCATGCCCGCCATGTTCACCATTAACGGCAGTGTCCCCTTCACCGGCATCGACATTCGATTCCCAACCCTCCGCCCAGGATACATAACCGGGACGTGACGCCTTCCCTCTTGGACGTAGACAATTACGAAGATGGTAGCGATCAATAGAAACGCCAGGAAGATGATCAGCGGCAGAATCTGCAGCTGCGCCGAAAAGATTTGTCCCAAATTCGAGGGAATTTGAGAAACGATGCCTGAGAAGATGATCAGCGAGAGCCCTTGATTCTTGATCCCAAACTCGGATATGAGCTCACCCAACCAGATGGCGAACATGGTGCCGGCAGTCATGGAAATAATTAGTGTTGCAGTGGACAGGTTGAGCCCCATATCAAAGGTGACGATGCTCTCGCCGGCGAATTGCTGGAACAATCGGACCTGGCCGACAGCATTGAGTGCCGCCATCGGAATTGCAAGCATGATGGTCCACTTCTCCATCCACTTGCGCCCCTCGCGCGGATCCTCTTCCATTCGCCGCTGCAGAGGTGGGATGATGGGCGTAAGCACTTGCAGGATGATTTGAGCGGTGATGTACGGATAGACGCCCATTGCCAGCACAGAGAAGTTAGAAGCCGTGCCTCCCGACAAGAGGTCGAGCAGGCCAAACAAGGTCTGACCGCTCCCTTCCTGCGTGAAGAGCTGCTGGAGCACCAGTCGATTTACGCCTGGCGCCGGCACCTGTGCCGCCAGCCGATAGATGGCGAGCAATGCAAAGGTGATCAGCAAGCGGTTGCGGATATCCTCAGAAATCCATAGAAATCGAAGTCGCCTGATCATGAGTTCTCCCTGCCCCTGAGTGCTTCAATCCCCATCTAGCACAGTTCCAATCTATAGATCCAGCAGCTTGATTGTGCCGCCGGCTTTTTCGATCGCCTTCAGCGCGCCCGATGTTACACGATGCGCTTGAATCGTAAGCGCCTTCTTCAGTTTGCCATGTCCGAGCACCACCAGCGGCGCTTTCGCATCCTTGATGAGGCCGGCGGCCTGCATTTGCTCGGGCGTGACCTCGGAACCCTCATCAAATAGATCCAAACGTCCAATATTGACCTCGGACCAATAGATCCGATTGATGTTTGTGAATCCGCGCTTGAAGGGGAGTCTGCGGAAAAACGGCAAGTTGCCGCCTTGCCGATACAAATTGCCTCCGCTTCCTGACCGAGCGCCCTGGCCTTTGGTGCCGCGGCCGGCAGTCTTCCCTTGCCCGGCCGAGATGCCGCGCCCTACCCGCTTGCGAGCGCTGCGCGACTTATTTCGTGGTTGAAGATCGTGGAGCTTCATGATTCCACCACATCCAGCAGGTGTGGAATCTTGGCAATCATCCCCCGCAATACTGGGGTGTCCGAATGCTCCACGCTCTGCATCATCTTTCGCAATCCCAATGCACGTGCCGTTCGTTTCTGTCGCTCGGGGTAGCCGATTGGACTCTTAACCAAGGTGACGGTGAGAGTCTTGACCTTCTTCTTAGCCATTTTGATTCCGCATCCAAAATGGTGTTAGCTCAGCAACGCTCTTGCCCCGATTTGCCGCTAGTTCCTCAACATCAACAAGCTCGCGCAATCCCCGAAGTGTAGCCTCCGCAATATTCAAAACATTCGCGGAACCTAACGACTTGGTGAGAACATCCTTAACTCCTGCAGCTGAGAGTACGGCTCGAACTGCGCCGCCGGCAATGACGCCCGTTCCTGGTGAGGCGGGCTTCAGGAGCACAATTGCCCCTCCATGCTTCGACAACACTTCGTGAGGAATCGTAGTGCCGGCGAGCGTGAATGGCGCCATGTCTTTCTTGGCTCGATCTGCAGCTTTATGGATCGCATCCGGCACGCCTCTGGCTTTACCAATCCCAAGTCCAATTCGGCCGCGATTATCTCCAACCGCAACAACCACTCGGAAGTGGAACTGCCGTCCGCCCTTGACCACCTTCGCCACGCGCGAAATATCAATTACCCGCTCGTCTAGTTCTTCGCGCTCTGCGCGATCATTGAAGTTACGCCTCACAATGCCTCCGTATGCCTTCCAGCCTCATGATTGAGATGGATCAGAATTCCAGACCAGCCTCGCGTGCTGCTTCTGCTAGAGCCTTGACTCGCCCGTGATAACGATAGCCGCCGCGATCAAAAACCACCTGCTTCACGCCATTGTTCTTGGCTCGCTTCCCCAGAAGTTCCCCTACCAGGCGAGCCTTTTCAACTCGGGTGGCATCTGCCTTCATCTCTGGATCGAGCGAAGAGGCGGAAGCGATTGAATGCCCCTGACCGTCGTCAATCAATTGGGCATAGATCTGATTGATACTTCTGAAGACGTTGAGACGGGGTCGATCGGCGGTCCCCACGATCTTTTTTCGTACTCGACGATGTCGACGCCTTCTCATATCAGATCGAGTCCGTTTTCCCATCTTTAAATCACCCTGCCGGCTTTGCCGGCCTTGCGGCGAACGTATTCACCTTTATATCGGATGCCTTTGCCCTTGTACGGCTCAGGCTTGCGCACCATTCGAATATCGGCCGCAACCTGGCCCACAAGCTGCTTATCAATCCCCGTTACCTTGATAGTCCCCGCTCGAGTATCGACCTCAAATTTAATGCCGTTTGGCGGGGCCACCTCGACCTTGTGAGAAAAGCCCACGCTAAGTATTAAGGTGGATCCCTGAAGCTCCGCTCGGTACCCAACCCCGTGGACTTCCAGGTTCTTCTCAAAGCCCTCGCTTGTTCCAAGCACCATGTTGTTCAGCAGCGCACGGGTGAGACCGTGCAAAGCTCTAACTTGCGGCTCATCGGATTCGCGGCTGAGCAGCAGGCTTCCATCATCTTCCTTGATAGAAATCTCCGGGCGAAAGCCCTGCTTGAGCTCCCCTTTGGGCCCCTTTACATGCACTCTGTTGCCGTCGATCTTAACCTCGACTCCATCGGGAATTGAAATGGGTTGCAAACCGATTCGGGACACGCTCTAAACTCCTGATCTCACCAGACTTCGCACAGCAGCTCGCCCCCAACCCCCAGCTGCTTGGCTCGCGCTCCGGTCATAACGCCTTTTGGCGTGGTTAGGATTGCCACGCCCATTCCGGATCGAACCCAGGGAATATCGGTCTTGCCCACATAGGTTCGGCGGCCGGGACGACTAACTCGCTTGATACCGGTGATCACCGGCTTTCGCGCACGCCGTTCACCCACATATTTGAGCTTCAAACGAAGCGTCTTGCGGGCATCTGCTTCAGATTCCTCAAATTCGTCAAGATAGCCTTCCGAATGCAGAATTTTCGCAATCTCAACCTTAATTTTGGAACTCGGCATGGAAACGAGCTGCTGCCCACCGGTAACGGCATTTCGAACACGTGTCAGCATGTCTGCAATCGGATCTGAGCTCGTCATTAACGGGTCTCCAAATTCATGCTTACCAAGAGGACTTCACAACGCCGGGTATCTTGCCATCCAGCGCCAACTCGCGGAAGCAAATCCGACACAATTCGAACCGACGGTAGTAACCCCGCGGCCGGCCGCAAATTCTGCAGCGGTTGCGAACGCGAACTTTGTACTTCCTTCGAAGCTCTCGATAAGGCATACAGGTTTTAGACATAAGCATCGCTCTTTCTAAACGGCATACCTAGCAGCGCCAACATTCGTAGCGCCTGGGCATCGTTTGGGGCAGAAGTGACAACCGTGACCTCGAACCCCCGAATCTTATCGATCTTGTCGTAATCGATCTCTGGAAAGATCAGCTGCTCTCGAATTCCCAGCGTGTAGCTGCCCCTCCCGTCAAAACTGTTTGGGGAGAGCCCACGAAAGTCACGTGTACGAGGCAGGGCCACATTGATGAGTCGGTCAAAGAATGACCACATCCACAGGCCACGCAGGGTGACCTTGGCGCCGATTGAGCGGCCTTCGCGCAATTTGAAATTCGCAATACTTTTCTTGGCCCGCGTGATGACCGGCCGCTGTCCAGTGATGATGGTCATGTCGTCGACCGCGGAGTCCAGCGCTTTCGCGTTATCCAATGCTTCGCCGACTCCTACATTCACGACAACCTTCTGAATCTTGGGAACCTGCATGACGTTGGCGAATGCGAAATCCGTCATCAGGGTCGCGACAACTTCCTCATAGTAGCGTTTCCGCAGGTAATGGTCCGCCATATCAGCCATCCACATAGGTGTCGCACTTCTTGCAGAAGCGGCGAACCTCTCCGTCCTCACGATGAACGGACACTCGAGTTCTCTCGTTACAGTTTGGGCACACCAACATGATGTTGGAGATATTAATCGGAGCCTCAAACTGAATAATGCCCGGCGACATCGTGCGGCCTCCAGCTTGAATTTGTCGCTGGTGCTTCTTGCGAATGTTGACTCCTTGCACCACCAGTCGGTCTCTTCTTGGATAGACGTGCAAAACTTCGCCCCGTATTCCCTTTTCTCGTCCGCCGATCACTTCGACGGTGTCTCCTCGCCTTACCTTAGCCATGGTTTCAAATCACTTCCGGAGCCAGCGATACTATTTTTGTGAACCCCTTTTCACGAAGCTCTCTCGCGACCGGGCCAAAGATGCGTGTACCCCGCGGGTTTTTCCCATCTGTATCTAATACCACCGCAGCATTGTCATCGAACCGAATATAGGAACCATCTTCTCTTCGGTACTCCTTGACGGTACGCACAATCACCGCTCGTACGATCTCGCTCTTGCTGACCGTGCCATGGGGAACAGCAGCTTTGATGCTTCCAACCACCAGGTCTCCCACCCGACCATAGCGCCGCTTCGATCCACCCAACACACGAATCACCTGCATCTCGCGTCCCCCGGTGTTATCGGCGATCTTAAGGTGGCTCTCTTGCTGAATCATTCGGCTGTCTCCGTCTTCTTGATGACCGCCTCAACAACCCATCGCTTTCGCTTTGAAATAGGTTTGCTCTCAACAATGCGAACTTGATCCCCAGGTTGAGCGCCAAGTTCATCGTGAACAAGAAATCTCTTCTTGGCGCGCAAGACTTTTTGGTACAGCGGGTGACGGTAGGTGCGATCTACGCGCACCGTTACCGTATTCTGCATTTTGGCTCGAACGACACGGCCCATTAGCCGTCGGCGTTTATTCTTCATTCACTGGTCTCCTGCGTGCGCTCCATCTCTCTGACCACGGTCGCAATACGTGCGATATCTCGCCGGGCCACCCTTAGCTTTGAAGTGTCCGGAAGTTGCCCGGTCGCGAACTGAAATCGCAGCTTGAAGTAGGCCTCGCGCGCCTCGTCCAGTTCTTGGGCAGCCTTCTCAGGGCTCAATTCGCGCACTTCACTTGCTCGCATCATCTTGTAAACCTTCGACTACAATTCGCCTAATTCCTGCTTGTATTTAAATTTCGTCTTCAAGGGCAGCTTGTGTGACGCTCTCCGAAATGCTTCCTTGGCACCCTCTTGGTCCAACCCGGATATTTCAAATAATATCCGCCCGGGTTTGACTACGGCCACCCAATGATCCACAGCTCCCTTGCCCTTGCCCATCCGTGTCTCAGCTGCGCGCTTGGTCACCGGCTTATCGGGAAATATTCGGATCCAGACTTTCCCGCGGCGCTTCATGTAACGCACGAGCGTTCGACGCGCGGCTTCAATCTGACGGGCGGTTACCCAGGCCGGCTCCAGCGCCTGGAGTCCATAATCTCCAAACTCAATATCAACGCCTCGGCTGGCTATGCCTTTCCGACGGCCGCGCATTTGCTTGCGCCATTTGACTCGCTTCGGCATCAACATACTCTGATCCTTACTCGCTCACGTAGACATCCATGCTCTCGCCTTGTCCTTCGGTTTCAGGCAGGATGTCTCCTTTGTAAACCCAAACTTTCACGCCAATCCGCCCGGAACTGGTCCGTGCTTCTACCTTTGCAAAGTCGATATCGGCTCTCAGCGTTTGTGCCGGTACACGGCCTTCGCGAGCCCAATCTGTGCGCGACATCTCATGTCCACCGAGTCGGCCGGCACACATTACCTTGACTCCCTGGGCGCCGGCGCGCATGGTGCTATCTACCGCGCGCTGCATGGCCCGACGGTGGGTGATCCTTCGCTCAAGTTGATTTGCTACATTTTCGGCCACCAACCGTGCATCCAGGTCTGGCTCTTTAATTTCCGCAATATCCAGCTTGATGCTGGTTCCTGTCAGCGCCTGAAGTTTCGTGCGCAGTTCTTTGACGTTGGCCCCTTTTCTTCCGATCACGATTCCGGGCTTGCTAGTATGCACCGTAATGTGCACGCTGCCCGGGAAGCGCTCGATCTCCACAAGGGAAATTCCCGCCCGCGGCGTATTGCCGTTCACCAGGTCTCGAATGATCCGATCCTCGTGAAGCTGATTCGCGTAATCTTTCTTATTCGCGAACCAACGCGAATCCCAGGTCCGATTGATTCCCAGCCTGAACCCCACTGGATGTACTTTGCGGCCCATAAGCTCCCTACCCTTCTACCGCTTCGAGTAATCCTTCACGTTCTCGCAATATTACGGTGACGTGAGATTGCCTGCGCAGGATTGGCTTAAATCGGAGCCTGGCTCCAAATCGTCGCCAACGGCGAGTCGGTCCTTCGTCTGCGTAGGCTCGGTACACGTACAAATCATCCTCGTTCAAACCGTAGTTCTGCTCGGCGTTTGCCATCGCCGAACGAATGAGCTTTCGAACGGGGTCTGAGGCGGCCTTGTTCAGAAATTTGAGGATGTGTATGGCCTCCGTTACATCCTCTCCCCGAATTTGATCGAGCACGAGCCGAACTTTCTGTGGTGACATGCGCAGGTAGCGGTGCGTAGCTCGAACGTCAATTTCATCGGCCATGATTTGCTACACTGCCCTCGTTGTGCGATCTCTGCCAATATGCCCACGGAACGTCCGGGTGGCTGCAAATTCACCCAGTTTGTGACCTACCATGTTTTCGGTGATGTAAATCGGGATATGTCGCCGACCATCGTGCACCGCGATGGTATGACCTACCATCTGTGGGAAGATAGTGCTTGCGCGACTCCAGGTCCGAATTACCTTCTTGTCCCCACTCTGATTCATATCCTCCACGCGTTTGAGCAGTTTCGGCTCTATGAAGGGACCTTTCTTTAGTGATCGAGACATTACCGTACCGCCTTCGTTTCTAACTTAGCCATTGATGCGCCTTATTACCGCCTTCGCTTCTAAAGTTAGTCATTAATATGCTTACTTAGCGCCTTCGCTTAGAGCGGCGTCGGATGATGTACTTATTGGTGCTCTTATTCCGCCGCGTTTTCTTACCCAACGTCGGCTTGCCCCAGGGACTCTTTGGACCCGGAAGCCCGATGCCCTGACGCCCCTCGCCACCCCCGTGCGGATGGTCGCGGGGCGACATCGCTGAGCCACGGACAGTGGGGCGAATCCCCAGATACCGTTTGCGGCCGGCCTTTCCCAGCTTGATGTTTCCATGATCAGGGTTGCCAACCTCTCCGATTGTTGCGTAGCAGGTCTGGCGTACCCTTCGAACTTCTCCAGACGGAAGGCGCAGCGCAGCGTAGGCACCCTCTTTGCCCAGAAGCTGGGCACCGGTTCCAGCTGAACGAGCGATTTGGCCGCCTTTGCCTTCCTTCAACTCAATATTGTGAAGAACCGTTCCCAATGGAATCCTAGATAGCGGGAGACTATTTCCGGGTCGAATTTCTGCCTTCGGGCCAGACATTACGCGATCGCCTACCTTGAGCTCAAGAGGCGCGACAATGTAGCGTTTCTCCCCATCGGCGTAGTGAAGCAGAGCTAGCCGTGCCGATCGATTCGGATCGTATTCAATCGCCGCCACCTTAGCCGGTATATCGTGTTTATCGCGCTTGAAATCCACCTTACGCAGATGCCTACGGTGTCCGCCGCCGCGATGCCTGACAGTTATTCGACCCTGAGCGTTGCGTCCCCCGGTTCGCTTACGCGGCTTGATTAAGGAGCGCTCAGGCTTGCTCTTGGTGATGTCTTCAAACAGATCGCCGGTCATTCCCCGGCGTCCTGGAGAGGTGGGTTTGTATTTCCGGACCGCCATTACCGCACCCCCTCAAAGACATCGATGGTATCGCCCGGCAGGAGAGTAACAACCGCCTTCTTATAACCTGGCTTTCGGATCAGCAGTCGTCGGTTTCGCAGCCTGCGGCTTCGCTTGGGCGGAATGTTTACTACGTTCACGCGCAGGACCGTCACGTCAAATAAGATCTCAACTGCTTCCTTGATCTGCGCCTTGGTGGCCTTTGAGGCCACCTCAAAAACGTACTGTCCCAGGTTCGTGCTCAGATAGGCCGATTTTTCGGTGACGATCGGGCGAACGAGGACTTCGAATAGGGTTGTCATGCGCTTGGTTCAGGATCGAGATACTGCTGAAGGACCTCAATCGCGCCCACCGGCATGATCAGTCGGTCGTATTGAAGCAAATCTCGGATATTTACATAGCTGGCGTGCAGCACCTTAGCTCTGGGTAAGTTGCGGACAGATTTCTCCACATTCTCATTTTTTTCCGGGAGCAGGATCAATGTGCTTTCGTCTCCAGCAAGCGTTTGCAAGATTTCTGAAATCTCGCGTGTCTTCGGTTCCTTCATACTCAGCTCATCGAGGACCGTAAGTTGCTTATCTTCAGCCTTTACTGAAAGGGCTGAGCGTAAAGCGGCTCGCCGCATCTTTCGAGGCATTCGCTGAGAGTAATCCCTCGGCTGCGGTTTGTGGGCGGCTCCACCTCCGACCCAAATTGGTGATCGGATGGAGCCGACGCGCGCCCTGCCGGTGCCTTTTTGGCGCCATGGCTTGCGCCCGCCTCCAGCCACTTCGGAACGGGTTTTAGTCTTGTGGGTGCCCAGACGGGCATTGTTAAGCTGGCGAACGTAAGCTTGATGCATAAGATCCGGCTTGATCTCCGCCTCGAAGATAGCCTTCGGCAGATCAGCCGTATTTACCTTTTCACCTTTTACGTTCAGAACATCAGCTTTCATCTTGTTTTTCGTTTCTACCCATCATTCGATGAGCGCAAAGCGGCTTTTATCAATGGCTATGCGCAATTTTATTGTTTGCGAACCTCTTTCACCATCACCAACCCGCCCTTCGGGCCGGGGACGCTGCCTCGAACTCCCAGTAGATTCCGCTCAGGGTCAACCAAATCGACGCGCAGGTTTTGTGAACTCACGCGGACCGATCCCATATGGCCAGGACCTCTGCGGCCCTTGAATGTCCTACCGGGCGTCGAGCCGGCACCGAGCGATCCGGGCGCCCGCTCTCGATCCGACTGTCCGTGGGTCTTGGGGCCACGATGAAATCCGTGCCGCTTGATAGCGCCCGCGAAACCGCGGCCTTTGCTGGTACCGACGATATCCACTCGATCGCCGACCTCGAATACCTGAACCGTAACCTGCTCGCCTTCTTGCAGATCACCAAGGTTTCGAACCCGAAATTCGCGAAGGTGTTTCAGGGCCGGCGCGTTGGTGCGCTTTAGATGCCCCAGCTGTCCGCCCGTCAAACGTTTTTGAGAAGCCTCTACAAAGCCAAGCTGCACCGAGTTGTACCCGTCCTTGGCGTGGGTCCGGATTTGAGTAATTGTGCACGGCCCTGCTTCAATGATCGTGACTGGAATCGCGGCGCCCGTGTCGTCGAATATTTGGGTCATGCCTATCTTGCGACCGATCAATCCCTTGAGATTCGGAATGCGAACTGGCTCGTCGGCGCTGGCTTCTTCGGCCTGCTCCTCGTCAGTGCCAGCCTCTTCGGTTGGCTCAATTTCAGCCTCATTCGATTCCGTACTCTCGGCACTCTCGGCCGCGTCTGCAGCGTCGGCCTCTACCTCATTCGATTCCGGACTTGCGGCCTCGGCGGAAGCATCTCTTTCGGCCTCCTTTTCGAGCTCCACCTGGGCTCCCGCCCCGGCGGCTTCTTCAGGCTGTGCGGCCTCGGGAGCTTCTTCGACTTCGGGATTCTCGGGTTCTTCTGTCATAGCTAAATCTTGATTTCGATATCAACACCGGCTGGTAAATTGAGACGCATCAGCGTATCGATGGTCTTGGAATCGGGGTCAAGCACGTCTATCAGGCGCTTGTGAGTTCGAATTTCGAAGTGTTCGTGCGAATCTTTGTCGATGAATGTCGATCTACGAACTGTGAACCTTTCGAGCTTTGTCGGCAGTGGTACGGGGCCGACGACCTTTGCGCCTGTGCGCTCGGCAGTTTCCACGATTCTCTGCGCCGATTGATCCAGCACCCGGTGATCGTATGCTTTAAGTCTGATACGGATTTTTTGCTTCGCCATTGGCCTCTACTCGATGATCTCCGTGATTACGCCGGCTCCAACCGTCAGGCCGCCTTCGCGGATCGCAAACTTCGACCCCTTCTCCAGCGCCACCGGTACGATCAGCTCCACCGTCATGTTCACGCTGTCTCCCGGCATCACCATCTCCACCCCATCCGGCAGCTCGATCGAGCCGGTCACG
>CAYZXF010000208.1:0-3925 GCA_964482355.1 uncultured Anaerolineaceae bacterium
AGAGCGGGCATTGTTGATCGAGACGCCGACCAGCATCAGACGGTTCGAGCCGGAGGTGGCGTGAGAGATGGAAAGGCTAGCGCCGTTTGTTGTTCCAGAGGAGACAGCATCTACCAGCGGGGCGGTGCCGGCCGCACCGACCGGCACGAGAAAGAATGCCGCAAAGATTACGGCGGCCACCGCAAGGTGGCGCAGCCTCTTGGGATTGGATTGAGTCAGCCTTGGAATAGGATCCTCCACCGCGTAGAAGCAATTCGCAGCAAGATTGCGACCCCGCAGCCATTATATCAGCGCTTGGTCCTCTCCGTCGGGATGTTGTTATGTAGGGATTGCGTGTGCTGCTAGTGGCCATTGCTAGGCCCGATCATGAAGTCAAGGCCCGCATAAGTCATGAAACCCAACTTCCAGCTCAGTTGGGCCCAGGTGTTGCAGCGAGGTGCAGCGGCGCCTCGCCTTAGCTCGCCGAGGGAACCTTATTTAGATGAGAGATCCAGTCCCTAAGATTATCTTTGGAGCTTCTAGTAATTCAAAATGTCGGATCGAGCAGACGGTATGATGGGGGACACTCAGCCCTGCCAGGTTCGAGTGTCTCGAACCGACCATAGCGTGGGACTGCGCGCCCACACATTCATCGCCACTCGGACAAGCAACAGGGGGACCGGCGCCTTGCAGAGCTGAGCGGCGAATATTAACTCCACCTCTTCGCGCCGGGCCATTTACTTCTATCCCCTCCACTCCCTTGTAATCTCCAGGCTACCTGAGTAGTCCACGGAATGCCAGTGAGTGGTTAGCTATCCCGAATTGGAGGCAGGAGTACTAGCTACCCTGCCACGTCCTGACAATCTCTAAATTAGTTGAGTAGTCAACGGAACGCCCCAGCGAGTTGTTAGGCGGTTCCTATTCCTACCACGACATATCTCAAAGCTACTGGCATTTCGCCCTACTTGTGGCGAGAGGTCAAGATGCAAGGCGGTATTCGTTCGGATCATATCTACTTCGTTCTTATGCCAGGGATTGATCATTTTTCCATCGCCTCGCAGGTTGGAAAAAGCTCAGCTCCCTCCCAAATGCCAATTGATCATGTGCCGCAAAGCCCAAGGAAGGAGGCGAGTCGCCTGCGGACATTGACTATGACACTTCCTCCTGAAGCTTCACCGATAGGCGGGCGATTTCCTGCTCCAGATCAGCTGGATAGGGCTGCACACCTGGGGGGGCGCCATTTGCACCGCCATCGAACAGCCAACTAATCCCTCGCAGCATAACGGCCGTGTAGAGATCGAACAGGTCAGCGCCGGCTGCCCCGGTCCCGGCTGCCAGATTCAACAGACTTCCCTTCGCCAACAGAAAGATGTGCGTAGCGTTGAGATCAAACCGCTCCACGTGGGCTTTCATGCGCTGATAAGGTTGGCGGTAGAGCCAATCGATGTCAATCTCCCGATTGGAGTGGCCGGCATTGAAAAAGATTGTGCCCGGCCGCGCCTGTTGCAGATGCTCCTCACCCAGTACCCCCTCGACGCCAGTTGCTGTCACCACGATCTGGCAGCGCGCCAGTCCTTCCTTCATGCTCACCGGAACGCAACCGTGATGCTGAGCCTCAATCAGTCGCACCGCGTCGAGGTCCATCACGTAGACAATCGCGCCGAGGTCGCGCGCTCGCTCCGCGATGCCTTTGCCGACGGGTCCATAACCGACCACCAAGACAGACCGGCGGAACAGGCTCATCCAGGTGACATCGCTGAAAACCGGCCATATTTCGCTTCCGACATGGAAGCGGTTCTCTAGGCGGTCCTTGAGCGGGATGCTGTTCCAGTCGAAGACAGGGAACGGGATTTCGTGATCCCGCAGCAGGTTCAGCCCACTGGTCGTCGCCTCCAGCCCGCCTCTAACCGGCGGCTCTCGGTCCCGATAAGCTACGCTCAGCTCGCCGCCCATATCGCACAGGTAATCAGCGTCAAAGGCGCGCACAAGCTGCATATTTTGGTCATAGTCCGCTCGGGTCATGGCACGCCAGCCGTAAACCGTGATGCCCCGTTCGGACAGATAGGCCGCCGTTGCATCGTCAGTGGTGTCGACGTTGCAGGCTCCAATTGCGATTTCCGCCCCACTCTCGGCCAGCGCCAACAACATCGGCAGGGCGTTAGAGCTGATGTGCATCCAACAAGCCAGCTTCTTGCCACGGTAGTCCCGCTGGCTGATCTCGCGGCAGTAGTGCTCGGTGATCGGCGTCACGTAGCGCAACCAGGCGATTTCCGTCTCTTCTATCCGGGCGCTGAGCCCGGGGTCTTTGACTCGAGAGGAATTCATAGCATCTAGCTCCCTTCTCTCCTTCCGCCTAACGGCTGCGAGCTGAGCGGCCGGGGATCGTTCCCTCACACCCGCTTTCAGGAGCCCGCATCTCGATTTTCTCTGCCTCTGCCGCGGAATCCCCGGTCCGCTCCAGTGAGTTGTTAGCCTGCATTTAATGGATCAGCACTGTCATCGCAGGTGCTGATTCACAATCTCCACAGCTCTCGAGACACCGTCCTCCTTGCTGATGGATCCTCCCAGCGAACCTGCACGGGTGCGAAGATCATGATCGTCGACGGCGAGTGCGATCGCGTGCGCTAACGATTCCGCCGTGAGATCATCAACCGAGATCACCTCAGGCGAAACACCCATCTGCACCAGAATACGTCCCCAATGATGCTGATCGCCGCCGAAAGGAACGACAACTGATGGAACGCCGGAGCGAAGAGCCGCCGCGGTTGTTCCGGCACCACCGTGGTGGACAACTGCGGCCATACGTGGAAATAACCATTGGTGCGGAACGTCGTCAACCTGCAATATGTTGCCAGGCAACCCTCGCCGCCGTAGTCCTCCCCATCCGCTCGCCAGGATGCCGCGTTGATTCGTGCGATCCAACGCCTCCGCGACCACATCGATTAACCTCTCAGGTTGTTCTTCGCTCATGCTGCCAAAGCCAACATAAACGGGGGGTGATCCAGATTGCAGGAAGCTCTCCACATTCGGTGGGGGACGGAAATCGCTGCTCAGTTCGAGAAACCAGTATCCTGTGACAAAGTGCCAATCTAGCCAATCGGGCGGCTTTGGAATCACAGCTGGGCTGCACGCGATCAGGTACGGCACTCGGTCGGCTCGCATCATTCGGTAAGGGCCAAGAAATGGCGCTGGCCGGAGACCGAGCCTAACCTTGCGCCATTGATTGACATTCGATCGAACACTCTGCCAGAGGAATTGGTCGAATACATGGTGGGTGATCCTATTGAAAGTGCCCCCGAAATGAGGAAGACGTGGAAGGAAGAAGTTTGGAAACGCGCGCGTAGGGATGAGCGGCTGCAGCAAGCCAATGATGAGAGGTACTTGTAACGCTTGGGCGCAATAATACGCGTTGCTCGCA
This sequence comes from uncultured Anaerolineaceae bacterium, assembly GCA_964482355.1. GTDB lineage: Bacteria > Chloroflexota > Anaerolineae > Anaerolineales > E44-bin32 > JADFRG01. Next base: position 3,398 of record CAYZXF010000208.1, read on the forward strand.
GTGGGTGATGCGATGATAGCTTCCGCGTCCTGGCTAGCCTGCCAGAAGTCATCGAATATGTCTAGGAATTGTGGCCCCACAATCCGACGTACAGTGAGCATAAATCGGAGAATGTTGGATTTCGCCTTTTGAACATCTGGGTGACTTACGACGTCTCGCGGATTGAACCGGACGAGGGCAAAGTCAACTCCTGAATCACGTATTGAGGACTCGAAGATGGCATGCGATGCCACTCGAACCGAATTGCCGGCCCGTTGCAGACCCGCAGCGAGGGCCAGGTACGGCTGAACATCGCCGCGTGAGCCGAGTGTCAAAATGGTGATGCGCAAAGTTTTTTTCGCAGACGAGGATCAGGGTCTAACATGGCTGTTGATAAATCGAAGGCATGCAGGCTAACGGCTGCGAGCTGAGCGGCGCAGGATCGAAACTCCAAACATGACTTCCCGCTGAGCCTGCGTCCGCTCCAGCGAGTTGTTAGCAGGCTCGCAGGAATATTCTCCTTGGCGTCCGGAATTCCCCCGGTCTGGC
>CAYZXF010000209.1:0-1767 GCA_964482355.1 uncultured Anaerolineaceae bacterium
TGACGACCGGCGCACGCCCATCCGCGCCTGTCACCTCAGGGGGAGTGTCGTTTTGCACGCAATCCACAAAGGACTGCATCTCCCGCAAATACGATTCTATATAACGTTCAAGGAAGAAATGGAGGGGCAGCGGCTTTTGAATTCCATCCGCAGTACTAAGGGAATGTCGGTCTGGGGTTTCATTCTCAGTAGAAATCATTCCTTCCGAGCCAAACAGCTCGATGCGCTGGTCGTACCCATAAACCGCCTTGCGACTGTTGTCGATCGTGCCAATGACGCCGTTCTCGAAGCGCAACGTGATGATGACAGTGTCCAGGTCCCCAAGTTCTTCAATTCGCGGGTCGATCATGACGGCGCCAATCACATAGATCTCCTCTATTTCGCTACCCGTAATGTAGCGCGCCATGTCAAAGTCGTGAATAGTCATATCCAGGAAGATGCCTCCGGATACCTTGACGAACTCTAGTGGAGGGGGTTCGGTGTCGCGACTCGTGATTCGAAGAATCTGGGGCTCACCGATCTTGCCCTCAGCGGCCATCTCACGCACTTTTCGGTAGTTCGGATCGAAGCGGCGATTGAAGCCGACCTGAAGCTTAACTCCCGCGGCTTCGACGGCATCCAGCGCATCATCAATCCGACTCAGCTCTAAGGCCAGCGGTTTCTCACAGAAAATGTGTTTCCCGGCGGCAGCTGCCTCCATGATGATCTGTGCATGTGTATCGGTGGCAGAGGAAATCACAACCGCCTGAAGATCCCCGTTCTCGAGTAATTGAGCGTAATCAGAGACCGCCGTCTCGATGTTCAACTCTGCGGTCAGGGACTTTGCTGCTTCCAGATCGATATCGGCGACGGCTACTAACCGAGCGTTTGGGATTCGATTAGCCAAATTTCCGGCGTGGATGCGCCCGATCCTCCCCGCTCCGATGAGACCAACATTGAGTGTCAAGTTATCCCTCCATCATGTGCACATGTGAACTGTCTGCGTTTCAGGAATTAGATTCCGAGCTGCCGGAGATACTCTCGATTTCTACCAGCGGATTCTTTGGGCGTACCCGTTCCCGGGAAAAGATCTTGCTCCACAACGATCCAACGATCGTAGCCGATGGACTGGAGAGCATTTAGCACAGCCGGAAAATCGACTTCGCCTTTTCCCAACTCGCTGAAGACCCCCTCCCGAACCAAGTCTAAGTAGCCCCAGTTTTCTTGTTTGGAGCGGGCCGCGACGGCAGGATCGAAGTCTTTGAAGTGCACGTGCCAGATCCGGTCGCCGAAGCTTCGGATGGCTTCGGCTGGGTCCCCACCACCGAGCGCGAAATGCCCAGTATCCAAACACAAACCCAGCATGGCCGGATCGGTACGGCTAAGCAGCTCTTCGATTTCTGGGGGAGTCTCTACGTAACCACCGCCATGGTGGTGGAATGTAGTTCGCAGACCCGCTTCATCCAGCACAGTTCGCGCAATGAGACTGATCCCTTCAATGAGGGTTTCCCATTGGCGCGGTTGCAGACCGTGCTCAGGAAGGATCCTTCCCGCATTTTGGGTCCGGACCTCAACCGTGGCGTTGTCGTCGGAAAGGATGATGAACGGTTGGTCCCCTCCAGCCGCAGCTAGCAAATGTGCTGTTCTTAGAGCCCTTGCGCGGCCGTCATCGTGGGAGGCCGGATCCCATAGTGGGGCTTGAACGAAGGCGCCGAGCAGTGAGAGCTCCCTGGCTGCAAGTTCGTCTGCGAGGATCTCGGGCTTGGTCGGCAGGAACCCCCAATCGCC
>CAYZXF010000210.1:0-1609 GCA_964482355.1 uncultured Anaerolineaceae bacterium
CACGCTCTTTAGCGAGATTGGGCCCTCGCGGAGCAGTTCCGGCGAGCCCAGCGTGAGGTCGACGACGGTCGAGGGAATGCCACCTGCGGTTACGCCACCATCCACGATCAGATCGATCATCCCGTTTAGCGTGGAGACGACATGTTCGGCAGACGTAGCACCTGGTTGTCCAGATGGATTTGCCGAAGTTACCGCCATCGGGCCGTACATCTTCAAGAGTGCCAAAGCAAACTCGTGATCGGGCGCTCGAATTCCGACGGCATTCGTAGCGCTGATTTCTGAAGGCAGTTCGCCCTTGCGCCTCACCACGATAGTCAGGGGTCCGGGCCAGAATTTTTCTGCAATAGCGCGGACCCTGCCAGGTAAATCCTCCGCGACTTCATTGATCGCAGCTTTCCCGCGCAAAAGCACAGGAATTGATTTCATTTCACTACGATTTTTCACCTTGTAGAGCATCGAGACCGCTTCCCCATTCCAGGCATCGGCCGCTAGGCCATAAACCGTGTCGGTAGGGATCGCGATCACACCCCCATCCTTCAATATGGCAATGGCTCGTTCGTAAACTTCAGGATTATCGATCTTGATCACTTCGGTTTCAGGCACGCTCTATCACCAGGAGCCTGTCTCGTCCGGCAAGATCTTTCTCAACCCTTAATCCCGCCAGTGGGAAGCTTATTCTGGCTCGATTAACCACTCCAGCTGATTGATCTGGGTCAATCTCGAACAGCGCACATCCCCCCCGGGCAAGAATTTCTGGCAGCCTCTCCAGGACTTCATAGATGAACACCGTGCCTGAAGGACCGCCGTCAAGCGCCATTCTCGGCTCCCTCCGAGCCACCTCTAGCTGCGCGAGTTGGTTGGTCGGTATGTAAGGGAGGTTGGCGCATATAAGATCGAACGGGCCAGCAAATGCATCCACCAGGTTCGAGTTCACCAGCATGATCCGCTTGCCGGCGTCGTAATCTTCAATATTGCGCCGGGCGACATTGAGCGCCTGCCAGGATAAGTCGGAAGCAGTTACGCGTGAATCTGGAAGTTCCATGGCGAGGGTGATGGCGATGCATCCTGAGCCAGTTCCTATGTCCAAGATTTTTGCAGCCGATGCAGTTTGATTCAGCGCATGTTCAATAAGCAATTCGGTTTCTGGCCGCGGAATGAGAGCCTGCGGCCCAAGGTGGAAACGGCGTCCGTAGAACTCCCACCACCCCAACACATGCGGCAGTGCAGCCCCGCCTTGCAATTCCGCAAGCGAGGTTTCGAATTCGGCCAACTGATCGCTGCTCAATTCGCTTTCTGGGTGGGCAAGGATCCAGGCTCGGGACTTTCCGAGCGTCTCCCGAAGCAGGAGCTGAGCATCCGAGCCTGGCGAATCGGAATGTTGTTGGAGTTGGAGGCTGGCTCCCTGGAGCGCTTCGCCGACAGTGGACGTCATACGCTGCGGCCGCGTTACGAGACCATCTTTTCCGCCGCGTCGCGTGTGGCCAGCTCCTCCACCAGCTCGCCCAGGTCCCCATCCAAAATCGCCGGGAGGTTGTGGGAGGTATAGCCGATGCGGTGGTCGGTGAGACGGGACTGTGGGAAGTTATAGGTACGGATTTTTTCGGACCGG
>CAYZXF010000211.1:0-2020 GCA_964482355.1 uncultured Anaerolineaceae bacterium
GGATTCCGCCGTATGCTCCGATTGACCACATTTGTCGATTGTAAGGTTTCGGCATCCCGTTTCTTATTGCCGATTTCTTCTTTGAATATTTATTCCTTTGGGAGATTTATACTGAGATGGTCAAACGGAGGTGTTGGCTGGACTAACCAATTACCTTCCAAGCCAAGCTCTAAAAGCCTATGTCGAAATTGCGAGAGTTCTCAACTCTGTTCGATCAGGATGCCGAGGATCACATCAGTGTTGATCCAATTGTTATTCAATTCTTCGTTGCATTCTCAAGATTCGAGTATGCGCTGAAAAGAAGTCGGTATGTGAGTGGGCAGGGTGGCTACGCTAAGCCAATGTGGAATATGTTTGCAGCTTCCATTGAAGATCAATTCGATAGGCATAAATCTGGAGAGCTTAGTGAAGCTATTGATTTCTTGACGGATCATCCGCCAAAAAAGCAGGTTGTGCGCGGGGCGCAACTAGATTGGGTTGACAGCGAGCAAGGCAATATGGCTTTGACGGAATGGGTGTCAAAGTTGATTCGGGTAGTGAGAAACAACCTCTTCCATGGCGAGAAGATGAGATTGGTGATGGGAATGAATCCGGAGCGCGGCAGAAATCTTGTAAGAAGCAGCCTTGTTGTACTTTTATATTGGCTTGATCTTGATGATGAATTGAAGCGGATATTCTATGCAGGACAACAATTCTGACAACGCGTAGTCACTTGAGGCCTAAGCAGACCACAGACATTCTTTCTAGAGTTCAAAATGAAGCCACCTATTGCGCTAACAGACGATGAGCTTTCTGACTACGCCGATCACCATCTAACATATGAACTTTATATGCTGCTGTGGACGGCATCGATGCTCATCCCGCTACGTGGGCTATCCGACCATACGCCAATCCCTCGGATCATCCATGATTCGCTTCTTGAATCATTCTCAATCCATGCCCGCAACCTAGTCGATTTCCTGTACATACACAGCGACAAGAATAGGCAGGACAAGGCTTCAGATGTCATCGTTCAGGATTACATTGCCCCTGAAGCGCCGCTGCGCAATGCGTTGCCGAAGATCACAGGTGCTCTTAGCATAGTCAACCAAAAAGCGAACAAGCAAGTCGCCCACCTCACACATGATCGAATCAGCTATGAGCAGGAAGGTAAGGGGTGGAATGTTCTGGGGACTACAATGGATATTACAGCAGCGTTCAGAAGCCTTGCCCAACATTTCCCCAAATCAAAAACGAGTGATAATTTTCGAGATCATATTGCCATTATCGGTTCGTACCTTTTCAAAGTCACCACCAAGCCCTTGCAGCACGCGGCAAGTATGCCAACCGGCCTCGCACTAGAAGTGGACGTATCACTCGAAGGACCGCAGAGCGAGACCAAGGATAATTAAAACAACAGCCTCCTGTTGCAGGCTACAGTGGTCAAGCCGGTCCTATCTATCAACTAGTAAAACTGCTGATGCATAACTTTGAGTTGCTTTCGCGCACCTTAACACCCTCTGTGTTCGCTTACGGGAAGATGTAATGGGATAAGCGAAGTGTGCCGACACCGGTACATTTTTTCCTACGTCCCCCAGATTGATCCTGCAGGGTTTTACGATTTAGGGGTATCTTGGATGTGGAGGCGAGGAAATCGCCAGGTCGACCCACTGGAGCCCGCCTGGTCATTTGACTTAGTATCTTCGCTGGATTCCGCGGCATTAACAGCTCAGGCGTTTGTCCATCTCAGCGAGTCGTGTCCTTGCGCTAGCTAAATCAGAGCCTGCCAAAAGGTTCTTTGATATTCTCGCTCCCCCGACGGCTTGGTTTCCCTAGAGTTGGATAATATGGTTCTTGTTGAAGTTGCTCTAGTCAGGTCTAAGGAAACCAGTCGCGAGAAACACTCTTCCCAACACCGCTTTTGAGGATCACTCGATGCTTCAAAAACAAAGGCAACCTGAATGTGCCATTCCAGGTCACCGGGGATATTAATTCTTGATTCCGCTAGCTAAGTCGAGAGGCTGAGCCTGCATGTGGAGCA
>CAYZXF010000212.1:0-2921 GCA_964482355.1 uncultured Anaerolineaceae bacterium
ATAATCGCAACCCTTAGATTCTGGGCCTTCGCCAGCTTCGATCCGGCGTTTTCTCCCGCAACCAGATAGTTGGTCTTCCCGCTCACGCTGCCGGTCACCTTTCCGCCAGCAGCCACAATCTGCGCTTTTGCATCGCCGCGCTTCATGGTCGGTAGCGTACCCGTAAGGACAAAGGTCTGGCCAGACAGCAGCTGCTCGCCTTGATCAACCAGCTTCTCTGTTGGCCATGTACCGGCCTTCTTGAGCTTCGCAAGCAATTTCTTGTTGCGGGATTGCGCAAACCAGTCAACCACTCCGGAAGCGATATTGGGACCAATACCTTCCATGGCCTCGAGCTCTGTTGCTTTGGCACCGGACAATGCGTCGAGGTTTCCAAACTGTCGTGCGAAATCGCCGGCCACCGTTTCGCCTACCCCTCGGATTCCGAGCGCGCTGATCAATCGGTTCAATGGTTGGGTTTTGGAAGTTTCGATTGCGTCCAGCAGCTTCTCCGCTTTCTTGTCCGCGAAGCCTTCCATACCAAGCAGGTCGTCCTTTGAGAGTCGATAGACATCGCCCACGTCTTCGACCAGCTTCCCTTCCACCAGGAGCTCGGCGATCTTGATGCCGAGCCCTTCAATATCCATCGCCGGACGCGATGCGAAGTGTTCCAAGTTTCGAACTAGCTGGGCTGGGCAGGAGGCGTTTGCACAATAAACCGCCACTTCGCCTTCGATGACCCGGATTGGTTCGCCGCAATCGGGGCACTTCTTGGGCATTTTGTATGGTTTTTCTTTGCCGGTGCGCGCATCGGCGATCGGCCCAATCACATAGGGTATGACATCGCCCGATCGCTTGATGAGCACCCTATCTCCGATCCGGATGTCCTTTTCCTTGATGAAATCAAAGTTGTGGAGAGTGGCCTGCTTGATCGTTGCGCCGCCCACATAGACCGGCTCGAGAATGGCGTAGGGCGTGATCACGCCCGTGCGTCCTACATTGAGGCCAATATCTAGCAATTGAGTGGTTCGTTCTTCGGCGGGCAGTTTGAACGCTATCGCTGCTCGCGGATCCTTTCCGACGACTCCCAGCGATTGGGCCAGTTCCAGATCGTCGACCTTGATCACCATTCCATCGATCTCATAAGCAAAGCGTTCTCGTTTGCTAGCGAGCTGATTAATGGTCGCGATCACCTCGTCGATACTCTCACAAATCCGCCCATGCTCTTCGACCGGAAATCCCAAATCCTTGAGTCGCTCCAGGACCTGCCATTGCCTTTTGAGCGGAGGTCCGGACGACTCAATAATCGAATAGCAAAACAATCGTATTGGGCGAGCTGCGGTCAGCGAGGTATCAAGCTGGCGAAGCGATCCGGCGGCCGTGTTGCGCGGGTTGACGTAAGTCTTAGCGCCCTCAGCTTCTGCCTTCCGGTTCATCTCTGCGAAATCCTTCTTAAAGATGATGGCCTCGCCTCGAACGACAAGGCTGGCTGGCGCCTTTTTTCCGTTGGCCCTTAGCGGCACCCGCAGCGGGAGCGTCCGGACCGTTCGAAGATTGGCGGTGATGTCTTCCCCATTCTGGCCATCGCCTCGGGTTGCGCCGAGTTTGAAAAGACCTCTCTCGTAATGCAGCACAACCGTCAAGCCATCCAATTTAGGCTCCACTACGAATGCAGCCTTTTCCACCCGCGCATCAAGGCGCGCGATCCGTTCATACCAGGCTCGCACGTCGTCCTCGCTGAATGCGTTGCTGAGGCTGAGTATGGGTCCAGGGTGCGGCACCCGCACAAATCGTTCCGAGATTCCGCCCCCTACTCGATGAGTAGGCGAGTCTTCCGTCTCCAGCTCGGGGAACTGCTGCTCCAGGTCCCGCAACTCCTGCAGCAGTTGATCATATTCAGAGTCACTGACCAACGGGTCATCCAGCACGTGATAGCGATAATTGTGAAGATTTAGCTGTTCCCGCAGCTCCTTCGCTCTGGATCTTGCTACTCTGGAGACCATTGGTATTAGTTTTCGCCTAACTCCGCGTCACCGTCGGGCCATACCTCATGAAACATCCACCACTCATCCGGGTGATCACGAATAAATCCCTCGATCAGATGGATCACTTGCTGTGCGATCTCCTGCTCCCGGTCAGGATGTCCCTCAAAATCTTTGGGTCTTATGACTCCTAAGGATTTGGCGCGGTACTTTCCGCTCTCGACGCTATACGTAACGCCTACCATGATTGGCGCATTGGTCTTCAGTGCTAGCCGGACATGCCCGACCGGAAGCCAGGCTCGCTTGCCGAAAAATTCCATATAGATCCCCGATTCATCGGGCCGGTCAGCGGCCGTAATAACTACTCCGCCTTCCTTGAGATAGGTAATCGCTGAGCGCAGAGATTGGTAGCTTACCGGCGCGATATTGAGGCCGAAGCTGCGGCGAAGATCGTTCTGAGCCTGGTAGCTCGGCATGACTTCCGGGTACGCCAACACCTGCGTGTGATAGTCGAGCCCGCCAAAATAGATCAGGAGATGATCCAGCCCAATAGTGTGAGCGCCGACGTAGAGCATTCCGCTGCCCTGCGCCAGAATCTCGTCGATAGTTTCAAGCATGTCCTTATCCGGTGTAGCGATCTCGGATAAGGTCTCAAACCCGCCTTTCATGACTTCGAACAGAGAGATGTAGCTGCGCATGGAGTTGCGAAGCACTGCTTCGACCGTCTCGACGACCCGCGGATCGTCTTCTGAAAGCCCTTGCACAACCGATTGATTGCTGCGTAGCGCAACAACCATGGGGGTGTCAGGCTGCCCGGCGATGCGGGCTGCGATACGATCTGCTACCCACAGCGTAAATCGCCGGGGAAGAAGCCTCACCAGCCACATCGCCGCATTCGGCCCCCACCGGCTGTTTGCGAATGAGACCAGGCTCATGAAGAGCTTTTGGCCTTTTCCGCTT
>CAYZXF010000213.1:0-2448 GCA_964482355.1 uncultured Anaerolineaceae bacterium
CCGGTATCGTGGCTGATTCCGACCCCGAGCGGGAGTACGAAGAAACCGCGAACAAGGCCCTCGCTCTAATCGTGGCTGTGGATAAGGCCGAGAAGGAGACCCTGACATGATCGCCGTCATCGACAACTACGACTCATTCACCTATAACCTGGTCCAGTACCTGGGCGAGCTGGGGGCTGACCTGCGTGTCTACCGAAACGATGCGATCACGGCAGATGAATTGGAGAGGTTAGATCCAAGCCATGTGGTGATCTCCCCGGGCCCAGGAGGACCGGCGGACGCCGGAATCTCGAATGATGTCATCCGCCAAATTGGGCCGCGGCGCCCGATCCTGGGAGTGTGTTTAGGTCACCAATGCGTGGCTCAGGTGTTCGGCGGCCGCGTCGTGCGTGCTCCTCGACTCATGCATGGCAAGACCTCCCGTATCTACCATGACCTGGAGGGAATCTTTGCCGGCTTGCCCAGCCCGCTTGAGGCGACTCGCTACCACTCCCTGATCGTCGTCGATCCGCTACCCGAGGCCCTGGTACGAACCGCCTTCACGCAGCAAGGCGAAATCATGGGAATTCGCCACCGCACCCAGCCAGTGTTCGGCCTCCAATTTCACCCTGAGTCCTTCCTTACCATTCACGGAAAGCAACTTCTACAGAACTTTCTGGATCATGCGCAGCTGGAAAGCGCGGTTTCAGTAAGCAGTGAGCCGGCAGCTGCGTAGTCGATCGTTTGTCACATAGGAGGAGCCATGCTTAAGCCGCAAATTGCCAAACTGCTTGATGGCGAGCACCTGACGGCCGAGGAAGCTGAAGACGCCATGGGCACCATCATGCGCGGAGAAGCAACTCAAGCTCAAATCGGCGGTTACCTGGTCGCACTGCGCATGAACGTTGAAACGGTGGACGAGATATTGGGCAGCGCCCGAGCGATGCGTGCCTACGCGAGTTCTATTCCATTGATCGCAAATGGCAAGCGCCTGCAAGATACTGCCGGCACTGGCGGCGATGGATCCTACAGCTTCAATATTTCCACCGCAGCCGCCTTCGTAATCGCCGGGAGCGGATACAAGGTGGCTAAGCACGGCAACCGTGCCGCTTCCTCGAAATGTGGAAGCGCGGACGTGCTTGAAGCGCTAGGGGTGGAAATTGAGCTTTCCCCCGAACAGGTCGCCGCTTGCATCGAAGAGGTTGGTTTTGGATTTCTCTTCGCACCAATATTTCACCCCGCCATGAAACACGCTATCGGTCCGCGGAGAGAGCTAGGACAGCGGACAATCTTCAATCTACTGGGTCCACTCACCAACCCGGCCGGTGCTACCCATCAATTGATCGGCGTCTATGATCCTGCTCTCACCGAACCGCTTGCAGAAGTTCTCGGAGCGTTGGGCGGGCAGGCCGCTTTTGTCGTCCACGGGCATGGAGGTCTGGATGAATTGAGTACCAGCGGACCGAACCGGGTGAGCCACCTTCGCCAGGGAAGCGTTACCACCTCAACGCTTGATGCAGCGGATTTGGGATTGAGGCCGGCCAGCCTCGAGCAGCTGCGGGGCGGAGATCCTGCACGCAATGCTGGAATCCTGCGCGACCTGCTGGCCGGGGTCGATCAGTCTCCCCGCCGAGACGTGGTTCTGCTCAACGCTGCCGCCGCCCTGGCAACCGAGAACGGCGACTTTGAGCAAGGTCTTTCCATGGCGACCGCCTCGCTTGATGAAGGCATGGCGCTAGAAAAACTAGAGCAGTTGAGAGCTTTCAGTCAACAGTTCAACGGAGTCGGGAGTTGAGCATCCTGGAGGAAATATTCGAACACAAGCGGAGCGAAGTCCTCCGTCAGCGAGAGATTCTTCCACTGGCGCAGGTCAAGCTTCAAGCTGAGGCCGCCCAGCCTCCCCAGGACTTCGTGGCCGCGCTGCTCGGAGGTCGCTCGCGCCCTTCCCTGATCGCAGAGATTAAATTCGCCTCTCCCTCGCGAGGATCATTCGCTATGAGGGATGATCCCCTGGCGCTGGCAGCAGTCTATCAAGACAACGGTGCCGCGGCCGTCAGCGTATTAACCGATGAGCGCTACTTTAAGGGGCACCTTGATCACTTGAGAGTGATCGCGGAGCATTTCGTAACTCTTCCGCTGCTGCGCAAAGAATTTATCTTCGACCCCTACCAGCTTTTTCAGTCGCGCGCTGCCGGCGCGTCTGCGGTGCTGCTCATTGCTGCAGCCTTATCGCGCTCGCAGCTGGGTGAATTGCATCAGATTTCCCGCGACCTGGGGATGGCCGTCCTGGTAGAAGTGCACTCGTCCGAAGATCTCCAAGCCGCGCTGAGCTGCGAGCCAAAACTGATTGGTATTAACAACCGCAATCTAAGCGACTTCAGCGTGGACTTGGACACCACCCGTGATCTGCTGCCAGAGATTCCGACCGGCATCTGCATCGTCTCAGAGAGCGGCATTCACACCCCGGCC
>CAYZXF010000214.1:0-1828 GCA_964482355.1 uncultured Anaerolineaceae bacterium
TGGGATGGCTTCGCCATTCTTTCGCGAGCTTCCCCTTGACCGGCACGGGTTGCGATGGATCCAACCGAACGCTCCACTGGCACACCCGATGGACGACGGCACGGCGGTACTGCTTTCCCGCGACATGCAAACTACGGTCGATGAGTTGGGGAGCGACGGCGCGGCCTACCGACGCTTGTTGTCCCCATTTGTCGAGAACTGGCAGGGGCTTTTAGACGAGATTCTCGGTCCGCTGCGCCCACCCAGGCATCCGTTCTTGATGGCCCGCTTTGGACTACTTGCCATTCGATCGGCCAGAAGCCTGGCAAGCGCGCGGTTCAAGAGCGAACGCACCCAAGCTTTGTTTGCCGGCCTTGGAGCGCACTCCATGATGCCGCTGGACACCATGCTGACCTCGGCTTTTGGGATCATGCTTGGGTCTCTAGCACACGCGGTCGGATGGCCGATGGCAGCCGGGGGGTCACAAGCCATGCCTGCAGCTCTCGCCGATTATCTCGACGCGATGGGAGTCGAAATCGTCACTCGTCAACGCATTCAGAACCTGGACGAACTTCCACAGGCCAAGGCGGTGCTGCTCAATACCGCTCCCAATCAACTGTCACAGATTGCTGGTGGCCGGCTTCCCGAACGATATTTGAAGCAGTTGAAGCGCTACCGTTACGGACCGGGCGTTTTCAAAGTGGACTGGGCGCTGGATGGCCCGATCCCGTGGACCGCGCGCCAGTGCCTGGAGGCGGGAACGGTTCATGTGGGGGGAACCATGGATGAGATAGTGGCGGCCGAAGGGGCGGTTGGACGCGGCGAGCACCCGGAGCGGCCTTTCATTATTCTTGCCCAGCAATCTCTTTTTGATAGCAGCCGGGCTCCAGAAGGCAAACACACCGCCTGGGGCTACTGCCATGTTCCGAACGGTTCGAGCGTAGATATGACGAGCCGGATCGAAGCCCAAATTGAGCGCTTCGCACCTGGCTTCGGCGATCGCATCCTGGCACGCCACACCCGCAACTCGGTTGAAATGGAAGCCTACAACGCCAACTACGTCGGCGGAGACATCAACGCTGGAATCCCAGACCTTCGCCAAATCTTCACTCGGCCGCTGCCCAGGCTGTCGCCCTACACAACCCCGCTAAACGATTTATATCTCTGCTCCTCCGCGACACCACCGGGAGGTGGCGTTCACGGCATGTGCGGTTACCATGCGGCTCGGGTAGCGTTGAAGCGCAGCCTGAAATAAGCCGGAAAGTTATTTGCGGTCTCTGAGCTTTCCTGTTTGGCAAGACTAATCTGAGGCTTGCTGCTCTCCATATGAATCTATTAGGGCTGTCCCCTTGGGGACAGCCCTTTGTCACAGATTGATGCCCAGTACGGTTTCGGGCTAACCTTCTAACCCAATTGCAGCCAAGTTCTCGTCAAGTTGACCCTCTGTCATCAGGCCAATATGCTGCACCTGGATTACGCCGTTTTCATCAATGAAGAATGTACTGGGGTAGTTTCGGTTGCGGTAGAGCTCCTGAACCTCGGCGCCCGGATCCAGCAGAATATCAAAAGTCAGACCCAGCTCGTCTCGAAAGTCTGCAACGATGCCAGCCGGTTCGTCAAAGTCGACCGCAAGCACCAGGAACCCCTCGCCAGCGTAGCGTTCAAATCGATCTTGAATGTGCGGCATTTCAATTCGACACGGAGCGCACCATGTGGCCCAGAGGTTGATCATGACCGGGCGTCCGCGCAGCTCGCTGAGCGTAATCTGTTCGCCGTCGAGATTGAAAAGGCTGAAATCTGGCGCAAGTGCGCCCTGAGAGGGCGCGATCTCGAGAGCTGCAATATCAGC
>CAYZXF010000215.1:0-7322 GCA_964482355.1 uncultured Anaerolineaceae bacterium
GGACGACCCGGGCCAGGTTATTGGCAAGCGGGCGCGCATGGACATCGCACGCGGGGTGCCAATCACTGAAAACATGATCACTGACAAAGCTGGGGATTTGTTGCCGGTCGGCTCAGACGCCTCGATCGCTATTCCCGAGGGATTTACCGCCATTGCAATGCCGATGAACCGATTCTCTGGCGTTGCCTTCGCAATCCGTGAAGGAGACCAGGTGGACGTTCTGGTCAGCTTGCTGTTGGTCGATCTGGACACCGATTTCCAATCGGAGCTTCCCAACCAGGGTATGTTTCTATTCAACTCCGAGGGCGAGTTACTGAGCGCCGTCAGCTGCCGAGCAGTCGAAACTTCCGAAACAGGAGATCTGGTCTGCGCGGCCAGCGAGTTCCCGCCAACCATTGGCTTGCTTCAGTTTGATGATTTTTCCGGGCAAGACTTTTACGCCGGACCGTCCGGTCCACAGCGGCCGCGTCTGGTCACTCAGCGGCTGATATCCAGCGCTACGGTTTTAGGCGTGGGTGATTTCCCGCTCGAACAGCTGGAACAACTGGTAACGGTTATCGCAGTTGCCGAAGAAGAGGGAGTTGGCGCACCGGCTGGGGGCCCGGCCCAAGGTGGAGAGGTAGAACAGCCGGTCATCGAACCGCCTGATATCATTACCTTGATCGTGACCCCTCAGGATGCACTTGCGCTCAATTGGGCCATAAATGGTGGCCTTGATCTGACTCTGACTCTGCGAAGTCCGAATGATCCGACTCCAGAGCTAGATACAGACAGCGTGACTTTACAGTTCCTTATCGACAATTACGATATCGCGATTCCATCCAAGCTTCCATATGGCACAGAGCCAAGGCTCACAACCAGCGATTTCGAGTTCCCGCCAGACTTTGAACCAGCAGTTGAGGAACCCCAATAGCAAATGGATTTGAGCATGCGAGGGGAGACGCAATAAATGACTGAAGTCGCGGAAGCAAGTATCCGCGTACTGATCGTTGATGACTTTGCGGAAACGCGAGAGAACTTCCGCAAGCTTCTCCAGTTTGAGTCCGATATTGTCGTGGTTGGTGCGGCCCGCTCGGGCCAGGAGGCGATTGAAATCGCCTCCGAAACCAAACCCGACGTCGTCCTCATGGACATCAACATGGAGGACATGGATGGGATCACTGCCACCGAATCGATCATGAGAGAGGTCCCGTTCACTCAAGTGATCATTCTGTCCGTCCAGAGTGAACAGGATTACATGCGCCGCGCCATGATGGCCGGCGCCCGAGATTTTATGGTCAAGCCTCCCTCCAGCGAGGAGTTGATTGCGACCATTCGGCGTCTCTCGGTATTCGCCCATGAGAAGCGCGAGGAGTTTGAGCGGCCATTGGCGCCGGTTTCTACGGATGCGCCTCCAGGATCCGCACCCTCCCATCGCCCGACTGGTAAGGTGCTCACCTTCTACAGCCCGAAGGGCGGTGTGGGCTGCACGACCATCGCGACCAATATCGCGCTGGGACTCGATACGGAAGAAACCCCCACGGTTTTGGTTGACGGAAATCTGCAATTTGGAGACGTCTCGGTCTTCTTGAACCTCCAGTCTAAATACTCCATCAACGATCTCACCTCGCGCATGGACGAAATGGATCCGGAAATTCTAGAAGATGTGCTGCTTTTACACGAGAATGGCCTACGGGTGCTGGCGGCTCCTCCAAGACCCGAAATGGCGGACGAAGTCAACGCGGATCAAATACGAACAATCATCCAGTTTCTACGCCAACATTTTGCCTATGTGGTGGTTGATACTGCTTCGACGATGGACGACACCACCCTGGCTATTCTCGACACGACCGATTTGCTGATCGCGATATGCACCCCCGATATTCCCGCTATCAAAGACGCACGCCATCTCTTTGATCTGCTTCATATCTTGGAGTTCCCGACGCAGAATGTCTGCTTCGTGGTCAATAAGATGGATCGCAAAGGTGGAATCTCAGCCGAAGCGGTCGGAGAGAATCTTAAGCGAGAAGTTGAGGCCGTCATCCCGGCGGACGAAAGAACCGTTACCGCGTCCATTAACAAGGGAATCCCGCTTATTGTGAGCGATCGCAGCAGCCCACAATCGCGAGCACTCATGCAGCTGATGGGGACGATCAAACAGCGCCTCGCAGATGCAGAAGATCAAAAAGAAGAGGAAGAAGTGAAGGAGCGGCCGCGTCTGTTGGGTCGCTGATTCCTGGAGAACCAGGAGGACTAGGTAGTGTCGTTACTTAAGAGAATCGAGCAGGGCCAAACCGACGAAAGCCCCACGCCGCCAGCCGCGGAAGAGCAGCCTTTCGATTCGGGCGAAAGCGGCGGCACTTCTCGGTTGAGCGGGCTCAGCGCGAGACGAACCGCTCCACCTGACCAAGCACCGGGTGGGCGGATTCACGACATCAAGAATGAAGTTCAGAATCGGCTGCTGCAGGAATTGGATCCGTCAATGGACGTTACTCAGACGGCCGAGGTGCGAAGGCAAATCGAGGAGCTGTTTGAGAGCATACTAGCAGAGATGAACATTGTACTTTCGCGTCCAGAGCGTAGGCGCCTGTTCGAGCAAATCGTTGCTGAAATCCTCGGGCTTGGGCCGATCGAGCCGCTTCTGGCCGATGAAAGCATCACTGAGGTGATGGTAAATGGCGCAAAGAATATATACATCGAACGCGCCGGAAAGATTATTCGCGAACCGACATCGTTTGAGTCCAACGATCATTTGATGCGGATTATCGATCGCATCGTTGCGCCGCTAGGCAGACGCATTGACGAATCGAGCCCGTATGTCGACGCCAGGCTACAAGATGGATCGCGCGTAAACGCGGTGATCCCGCCTATATCTTTGGGAGGCCCAACGCTGACGATTCGTAAGTTTGCTAAGAATCCCATCACGGTGGAGCAGCTGACTGAATATGGAACCATCACACCGGAATCGATTGAATTCTTGAAAGCCTGCGTGATCGCCCGTATTAACATGGTGATCTCCGGCGGCACCGGCTCGGGCAAGACAACGATGCTGAATGTCATATCCCAGTACATCCCATCCGATGAGCGCATCTTGACTATTGAAAACGCGGCCGAGCTCCAACTCAGGCAGGAACACGTGGTGACGCTCGAGTCGCGGCCGCCTAACATCGAAGGGCGCGGAGAGGTCACAATCCAGGACCTTGTGATCAATTCCCTTCGAATGCGCCCAGACCGTATTATTGTTGGAGAGATTCGTGACGAAGCTGCGTTGGATATGTTGCAGGCCATGAACACCGGTCACGAAGGATCGATGACTACCGCCCACTCCAACAGCCCGCGCGATACCATTTCGCGCATCGAAACGATGACCATGATGGCCGGGATGGACCTGCCGACTCGTGCCATTCGAGAGCAGATCGCTTCAGCGCTGGAGCTGGTGGTTCATCTGGAGCGGATGCGTGACGGAACACGGAAATTAACCCACATTTCTGAAATCCAGGGCATGGAAGGGGATGTCATTACCATGACCGACCTGTTTGTGTTCGAGCAAACTGGCCTGGAAGACGGCAAGGTGATTGGCCGCTTGCGGCCGACCGGGCTGCGTCCGAAATTTATGGAGAAGATCGAACAGTCAGGTATTCAACTGCCAGCTTCCATCTTCGGGGTTGGCGATCGAGGCTCATACAGATAGCTATGGACCCCACTCTGATACTTATCGTTGGCGGAGGGCTGTCGCTGCTCTTTCTCGTGGTCGGAATCGTGCTTTCCCTCGTGGGAGGTGGCTCGGTTGTCGAAGAGCGACTGGGTCGCTACGCCGAAACAGGAGGCCTTGTCACTACTGGCGGCGAGGAGCAATTCGAGGGCGAAGATCAATCCACTGCGCTGTCAGACTTCCTCAACAATCTTGGGGAGGGTACGGACCTCTTCGCGAAGATCTCGACCAACCTTGCGCAGGCGGATATCAAACTTCGCCCGGCAGAGTACCTTGCCGCTAGAGTGATTGCAATGTTTGCGGCGGCCGCTGCTGGCCTCCTGCTCAGCGGAATCGTGGTGGGGATAGTTGGTGGGCTAATTGGCTTTTTCGCTCCGCCCATCTACGTAGGACGGGCTAAAAAAGGTCGATTAAAGGCATTTGACAATCAGCTTGCGGACATGCTCAACCTGGTTGTCAACGGACTTCGGGCAGGGTTCTCGACCATGCAGGCGATGGAAGCGGTCAGCCACGAAATGCCGACTCCGATATCGGACGAGTTTCGCAGGGTGGTTCAGGAGATGCAGCTGGGTATTACCATGGAAGAAGCCCTGGAGCATTTGATGAGGCGAATTCAAAGCGATGACTTAGACCTGGTTGTCACCGCGATCAATGTTCAGCGTGAGGTGGGCGGCAACCTGGCTGAAATCTTGGATGTGATCTCGTTTACCATCCGAGAGCGCGTGCGGATCAAAGGCGAAATATCTGCACTGACTGCGCAAGGTCGTGCTACGGCCTGGGTGATCTCCGCGTTACCCATTGCCCTCGTGGTATTGCTCTTTCTAGTCAACCGCCCATATATTATGCAATTCTTCAACCCCGAGACCCGCGCATGCGGCATTCCCTTGATCTCTCTAGCGGGATTGATGATTCTGACCGGATTCTTAATCACCCAGAAGATTGTGGATATCGACATATGAGGCAAACACATCGATGATCTGGCTAATTATTGGAGTCATAGTGCTGTTGGCGATAGTCCTGGTTGTTGTAGGCATCAGAGCACCTCAAAGCGACGACCCGATTCAAGAGCGGCTTTCAGAACTCACCGTCAGCGACGAAGTGATGTCGCTCGAGGAGCTGGAACTCTCTCAAGATTTTGGCGAGCGCATACTGCTGCCGTTCTTCAATCAGATCGGAGAGATGGCGCAGCGATTCACGCCGCAGGCAACGCTTGAAAATGCCCGCCTGCGGCTTGAGATGGCCGGTAATCCCATGCAGATGAATCCAGCTTTTTTCCTGATGCTGCGATTCGTATTTGCATTCTTGTTCGGCGGCTTGCTGTTTCTTATTTTTGCAAGGACGGGCGGAAACTGGATCCAGGGATTGGGAATTACGGTCATATTTATGCTGATCGGCTTTGCGTTCCCAAACTTGTGGCTGAGCGGTCGAATCAATGCCCGAAAAAAAGCAGTGTTCCGAGCCATGCCAGATGCGCTCGATCTCCTTACCATTTCGGTAGAAGCAGGGCTGGGATTTGATGCAGCAATGGCGAAAGTCCACGAAAAGTGGATCAATGAACTGGCTCTAGAGTTTGGACGTGTTATTCAGGAGATTCGGCTTGGGAAACTGCGGCGGGATGCGCTGCGAGACATGGCTGATCGACTGGGCGTGGCGGAGATGTCCAGCTTTGTGGCCGCCGTGATCCAATCGGAACAGCTTGGTGTGAGCATGGCAAAGGTGCTTCGGATCCAATCGGATCAGATGCGCGTTCGACGCAGGCAGATGGCGGAGGAAGAAGCACACAAGGCTCCCATCAAAATGGTGTTTCCCATCGCCTTGCTGATCTTTCCTTCAATTATGATCATTTTGTTGGGGCCAGCTGCGATGCTGTTGCTCGCCTCCCCACTTGGAGGCATCCTCGGAGGATAGTTAGTCGGAGGCTCTATCGTAAAGGGCAGCCGCACTATTGCGAAGACGCTGAAAAATCGAATTCTCGAACTACAAAGATGGATAGGAGCAGGTCTTGACCTGCTCTTTCCGATTCAATGTGTAGGGTGCGGCGAGGCCGACACCATCTGGTGTGAAGTGTGTGATACATCGCTTGTCAGGCTGGTGGAACCGCTATGCCAGGCGTGTGGGTACCCGCTGGGGGAGCCAAGACCCTGTCCCTCTTGTCGCTCCAGAAAGCCCGAATTGTCGGTGCGCTCATTTGCCCGATATTCAGGACGGGTCACGCAGGCGCTGCTGCATCTCAAGTATCATCCCGATCGCCAGCTGGCCGCAGTAATGGGTGCCTGGCTGGAGGAACTTTACTTAAGGGAAGGTTGGGGCGTGGAAGTATTAGTTCCGGTTCCGTTGAGCAAACACAGGGCACAGAAGCGCGGATTTAATCAGGCGGCTTTGCTTGCCGATGCGCTGAGCTCTCGCATCGATTTACCGGTCGACTCGAGCAGCCTCCTGAGAATTGAAGACACTCGTTCGCAGGTTGGGTTGGACCCGCACGAGCGCTGGAAAAACGTCGAGCACGTCTTCAGAGTTAGCTCTCAATCCTTAAAGGATATGGATGTGCTTATCGTAGACGACCTGTTCACGACCGGCGCCACCTTGTCGGCGTGCGCCGTAGCAATTCGGGCCTCAGGTGCCCGATCCGTCACCGGGTTAACAGTAGCGAGGGCGTAAGGTCAAAGGGCGAGGAGTGGCAAATACCTTCGGAGGAAACCACATGCCAATTGCTGTAGACATTCATGTTCGCGAAATGGAGTTGGACGATCGCTTAAGGGACTATGTGGAATCACGGGTCTCAAAGCTTGATCACTACCTGGACATTCTGGATGAAGCGAGTGTGGATTTGCGGCACGCGCGAACCGCTCGCATCGCCGATGATCGCCATGTGGCCCAACTGACGGTTCGTGGAAAGGGAGTGCTGCTACGAGCGGAAGAACGCACAGCAGATATTTATGCCTCGGTCGATGCCGTTCTTGCCAAAATCCAGCGACAAATCGATCGGTACAAGGGCCGGCATTGGCGTAAGAGGGGTGATGGGCGAAAAATGGCGGAGGTTTTGACCGAGGAGCCGGAGGAGCAAGTCGAGGAGTTCGATGAGGTAGCTATTCGAAAGCGATTTCACCTGGTACCCATGAGTGAAGCAGAGGCGATTGACCAGATGAGCCTGCTAGGCTACGAGGATTTCTTCGTGTTTTTCAATGGCAATACAAACGAAGTAAACGTGCTCTATCGAAGGCGTGATGGGACGCTCGGATTGATTGAATCTGAGGTTGTCTAGCGCCTACCAACCTTCCAGAAACTGTTCCCACTCTTCGTTTTCTGGGAGATGAGATCCATAAAGATAAAGCGCTGAAGCAGCTGGTTCAGTGGGAGGCCGGCGCAGCGACATACGCGCTTCCTGGATGGTCCTACCACCCTTCTTCAAGTTACAGGAAGCACATGCAGTGACCAGGTTAGTCCACAGGTGGTCTCCGCCTTTGTGCCGAGGGATCACATGGTCAAGCGTCAGGCGACGCCCATTCGAACCGCAATACTGACAGATATGACTATCTCGTCGAAAGATCTCGCGCTTGCTCAGGCGAACTCGCGGGCGGGGCCGCTTCACCATGTAGCCCAAGCGAATGACTGAGGGGCGAGGGTAATCCTG
>CAYZXF010000216.1:0-3714 GCA_964482355.1 uncultured Anaerolineaceae bacterium
GTCGTCTCCACGCTAAACGGGATGATCGATCTGATCGTGGATGGTGGCGTAACCGCAGGTGGCATTCCCTCGACCGTCGTCGACCTCACGCTGGGCTCGCCGGAACTGCTCCGCGAGGGCCCAATCTCGCTAAAGAGCGTGCTTAAGATTTGGGAAAACTACCGCGGCTGATCGCCGAGTTCCAGATCAAGCCACTCCAACACATACCATCGCAAGTAATCTGCCACATGATCGGCCCAATAACTCTCTGTGTGTTCGCCTGGGAAGGATTTAAGCACATAAGGCACGTCGGCTTCATCGAACAGGGCGGTTAGCTCAGGAATTGAGAACCGCAGAGGATCCCGATCTCCGATGTCGATCCAAAGCGCTGGCATACTCTCGAAAGGAATCTGTTCGAGCCATTCCGGAATCAGAAATTCGTCCGGGACAAGAACGGCCGGACTATGCAAGCCAATCGCTTGAAAGAGCTCCGGGTGCTGAAGGCCGATCCGAAGTGCCCAACCCGCGCCCCGGGAAATCCCTCCGATTGAACGCAGAGCTCGGTCGGGACTCGCTCCGTATTCACTTTCGATGTGTGGAATCAAGTAATCCACGATGGTTTGCTCATACTCCAGCCCCAATCTTTCCCACGGCATAACCATAATGAACGGTGGCGCTTGCTCGGCTACCATCATCTTCAGGGCGATCTCATCAGCCTTCAGCTCATCCCACTGGGCGTCTGTGCGAGCCAACCCGTGAAGGAGATAAATTGCGGGAAGCTGCCCATGCAAATCCTCTGCGCAGGGCGGCAGATATACGCGGTACGGAAGGCTCCGCGGCAAAGCTGGGTCGACCAGTTCAGCCTGGATCATTTGGCCAGTCGTTTCCAGACAGCTTTCATCTTCGGCGGGCGCGGTCGTAGAGAGTGGCTTCGGCACCACGGTGGAACGGGATTCCGTCTGGCGAATCGTTGGAGCGATCTCGACCTTTGACGGATTCGTCGGCTCCAGGGTCAGCGACTCCGTCGAAGGAGCGCAGGAGGCGGTGATAATCGCCCACCCGAGCAAAACCAATAGCTTATTCTGGATCATCACGGCGCCGATTATAGTGCCAGCTGCTTGCGCGACGCTTCACAATCACGCCCTAGCCAAACATTTAAGGATCGATTACGCAGTGTAGAATTCAAGCGATATGGCAGATCGCGGCCCCCGAGCGACCCTGGATCAGGAAGCAAGAGCCATCAACGACGACCTGCTTCGTATGCAAAAGCTGGTGGACCAATCCATTTTGCGTTCGGTGGACAGCCTGAAGCGCCGGGATCAGACCCTGGCCCAACAGGTTATTGATGAAGATGTCGAGATCAACGACCTGCGCTTCAAGATCGAAGAAGCTTGCCTATCCTTGATTGCAACTCAGCAGCCAGCCGCTAGCGATCTTCGGTCCGTAATCGCGGCCATGCATATGGTGGTTGAAATGGAACGCATGGCAGATCACGCTTCCGGGATCGCAAAGACGGTAATCATGATGGGCGACGAACCGCTGTTGAAGCCGCTGGTTGATATTCCCAAAATGGCGGAGCTTGCCAGGGATATGTTGCGCGACAGCCTGAAGGCTTACAACGCGCGCGACGCCGAGAAAGCTCGCCGGATCGCGGTGCGGGACGATGACATGGACGGGTTGTATCGAGCGGTCTTTGATGAACTAGTGAAAATCATGTCGAAGACCCCGGGCAGCGCTACGCGAGCTACCTATCTGCTGTGGTGTGCTCACAACCTGGAACGGATCGGTGACCGCGTGACCAATATTGCAGAGCGGGTCATCTTTGTGAATACCGGAGACATGCAGGAACTGAATCTCTAGGATTGCATCCCCACTTTTCCCCAATCGTTCTCCGCACGGTATAATTTTCCTAACAAAAGAATAGAGTAAAAAGCTTTCGGGGCAGGGTGAGGGCAATTGCCCAATTCCCGATCGGCGGTAAAGCCCGCGAGCGCGGTTGCGCAGGATCCGGTGAAATTCCGGAGCCGACGGTAAAGTCCGGATAGGAGAAGGCTCGATATGCGGCGCCCAACGGCGCCAGTGTCGTGACGGTTGCCCCGAAGACGAATGTCTTCGGGGTTTTCGAATCGATCTGGCCGAGCGGGATTGCTCCGTGATGTTTGCCCCGAAGATGCGATGTCTTCGGGGTTTGTTTTTTTTTGAACCTCCGAATGCACGGCGCTGAGCCGATGGCTCAAATATCAGTCAGACCGGACCTTTGGTCCGAAGGAGAGGTGGATACGGTTTGAGCAAGCACGCGAAGCGATTGTCATGGCTCCTTCCATTGCTGGCCATCGGCATTGCGCTCCTGATATGGGAGGGCGCTACAAAATGGAGCGGATTGCCCCAATTCATTCTGCCTTCGCCGAGCGCTATCAGCGCAAGGTTGTCGCGGGCGCTCATCGATGGCAGCCTGCTACGCCATACCCTGGTGACGCTTTCGGAGGTGCTTGCAGGGCTGGCGATAGGGGCAGTGTTCGCGTTCTTGCTAGGCTACAGCCTTGCGAAGTCGAGGACGCTCGAGCGAGCTTTGTCTCCCTACATCGTCGCCTCGCAATCGATCCCGATTGTTGCGATCGCTCCTTTGTTAGTGATCTGGTTTGGCCCAGGCCAAATCTCGAAGGTCCTGATCTGTGCACTGATCGTATTCTTTCCGATTCTGATCAACACCATCGTGGGAGTGCGTACGGTGCCTGCTGACCTGTATGACCTGATGCGCTCATTGCGCGCCTCGAACACACAAATCTTCTGGAAGCTGGAGGTGCCGGCCGCCATGCCTGTCTTGATGGGAGGCTTGAAGATTGGGGCAACGCTCGCCGTGATTGGCGCAGTTGTTGGAGAATTTGTCGGTGCAGACCAAGGATTGGGCTTCCTCATCAATCTCGGTGGCGGTCTTTACGACACACCGTTGGTTTTTGTGGCTGTGATCACGTTAGTCGCCATGGCATTAGCGTTATATGCCATTGTGGCCACGCTGGAGCACAGGCTGCTGGCCTGGAGAACCGTAGAGGCTTAATGAAGATCAGATGGGCTGTTCTGCTATTGGTTGGACTGGCTGCATGCCGCGCTCCTGATGCAAGCTCCGCGTTTCGCTTGCCGATGGGATTCATTCCCAACGTTCAATTCGCTCCCTTCTATGTCGCGTTGGATCGCGGCTATTACGCAGCGGAAGGGATCGATCTCGAATTCGACTACTCGTTTGAAACCGACGGTGTGAAGCTGGTCGGTGCCGGTGAGCTGCCTTTCTCCCTGGTCTCCGGAGAGCAGGTTCTTTTGGCGAGGGCTCAAGGGCTACCGGTCGTCTATGTGATGGCATGGTGGCAGGACTATCCAATCGCAATCGCAGCACCGGTCGAAGGAGGCATTCGGGCGCCGGAAGACTTGGCTGGCGCCCAGATCGGAATTCCCGGAGCCTTTGGAGCTTCCTATGTTGGTTTGCGGGCCTTATTGCACTCGGCGGGCCTGACAGAGGAAGACATAACCCTCGAATCAATCGGATTCAATCAGGTTGAGTCACTGATTGCAGATCAGCAGCAAGCGGTTGTCGTCTACGCCAACAACGAGCCACTGCAATTAAATGCTCGAGGGTACCCGGTGAATGTCATTCGAGTCGCTGATCATGTCGACCTGGCATCGAACGGGATCCTGACAAACGAGTCGGTGATTGCAAACGACCCTGATCTCGTGCGCAGCATG
>CAYZXF010000217.1:0-2252 GCA_964482355.1 uncultured Anaerolineaceae bacterium
TGACAGATGTCAGCCGGCTGACGCTATCAAAAGCATCGGCGGTAATCACAACAGCAGTCTACGGCTGCCGCAAAACAAGGTTGTCAAACACCACCCGGCTCCCGCCTGAATCATAGGTGACGCCTACCAAGGCCACGTCTCCATTCCGAAAAGTCGAGTCCGTGACCTGGGCTAACCTCACGCCGTTTACTATGAGTTCCAATGTATCTCCGATGCAGCTGACCCGGATGTGATTCTCTGCGCCTTCGCCGGTGTTGATCGCGCTTGAAAACATCCAGTCCGTCAGTTGAACAAATTCCCCACCGACCAGCGCGAAGATAACATGCAGCCCATCGTTGCCGATCTCAAACCCGTATTGATTGTCGGCATCGCTATATCGACAGAAGACTCCCCAACTATTATCTGGGGTAGGAGAATCGATTCGGGTGTCAACCTCAATTACGATATTGTCATAGTCGGCGCCAACCAGCGACCAAATCCATAGATCCGGCGAGAAGACATCAATGAAATACTCGTTGTCGAGATAACCAACAGCACTCTGGGAATCTGATTCCACATCCCATCCGCCGGCCGGGTCGCCAAAATCTTCATACAGGACCACATCAGGCAAAGATGCGTAGTCGGGCGTTTGAACCCGAAGATCGTCGAATTGAACGGTCGCCCCCGTACCGTCATAAGTGCTCGCGGTCAGGCCGATATCGCCCGCCGTAAGTCGACTATCCCTCACCCCGGCGATCTCCTGGCCGTTCAGCGAAAGGCTAAGCCTGTCTCCTACACAGGAGGCAGTGAGCCGATTGCTGGCGCCATCGCCCGAAGTGATCGAGCCGAGCTCCGACCAGTCAACCAGCGATACATAGTCCCCATCAAGAAAGGCATAGATCGTGAAGGACTGATCATCGCTAATCTCGAATCCGTAGTAATTATCAAAGTCCAGATATCGACAGAGCACACCCCAGCTGTTATCGCCCGCGCTGGCGGTTTGTACCGTGTTGACATCAATCACTACATCGCTCAGGTTCAGCCCCGGAATCGAGATCGCGATCTGATCGGGGTCTTTGAGTTCGAAGAAAAAGGCCTCGTCTCGATATCCGTACGCTGAGGATGAAGACTCGTTAATCTCCCATCCACTGCATTGATCGCTGAAGTCATCGTGGAAGAATTCTGAACCTGGATTCGCGGCGCCGATTGGGGTGAGCACTGCATCACCCGTCAGTTTGAGTTTGTATGTCGCCTCAACTTTCGTGCGCGGCGACATGGCCGCAATCACCACGGTCGCCGGGCCCTGTTCGGCGTCAAGGCTGAAGCGCGTACTGGTCGAGCCATCGTCTGTTACCTGAAGTTTCCGAACTTCCCCTGGAAGCACAAGATACACCGCCCAATCCTGATCCACGGCCTGCCGAGTGCGGACGAATCCATCACCGATCCAACCTCCGTCGCCAATGTCAACATCGTAGAGGTAATCCAGCTCAGGAATAGCAATGTCGTCAATCGCCCAACCGTGACCGCTGAAGGTTGATTGCGTAATGTATTCGAATCGAAGCAACACCTCCGAACCGACGAAGTCACTCAGGTCCATGCGCTCCTGTACCCACTCTGGACGTGCGCGCTTTCCGCTTACTCCTGTGTAGTTGGGGCCGTAGTCAAAGTCACGATCGTAAATCGTGTATGCGCCGTTCAAGAAATTCCACGTTTGACCGTTGTCCTTAGATACCGAAACGTATCCATTGTCTATGAACGGCTCGATATCGTGCCAGGTCTGGAAGTGAAGCGTGGCGCTCTCCAAACCTGTTAGATCAAAGGCGCGGGTCAGGGTCGAATGCACATTGTCGCCTCGGTTGGACCACCAGAAGCGGGTACCACTTGCTGCATTGGCCGGGATCGGGCCCACGGTGCTGGAGCCCCGAAAACCGAGTTCGACCTCGCCTACGCCATCGAGCTGCAGATAGTCTGCCGAGTACTGGGGCAGACGACCTTCAATTGTGCCCCCCAGCGCGACCACCTTTTGGATTGGGCAGGCAGGTCGCAACGTCTCTTGCGCATAGCCATAAGGGATTGTGGGGTCTGAGAGCAAATTAGCCACCGTCCAGTCCCCAAACACCTCGTGTGAATCAATACCTCTCTGGCCTAAGGAATCTCGGACGGCGGCCATGCCATCTTCAGGATGCCTGGCTAGATCGTGAATGAACGAATCGCCGAAGCGCTCCCACAAATAAAGCAGAAACAGGTAAGAGCCTCCATAGTTGGGAAGGTTA
>CAYZXF010000218.1:0-3097 GCA_964482355.1 uncultured Anaerolineaceae bacterium
GTGTCAATCTTAGCAACCGCTCGCCCGCCTCGGAAAGAGTACTTTCGCTCTTCGCAAAGTGAAAACGGATGAGATTATTTACCGGTTCTCGAAAGAAACTAGAGCCAGGGACGGCGGCGACGCCGACTTCTTTCGCCAGCCACGCGCAAAATGCGGTGTCACTTTCGTGATCAAATTCTTCGATGTCCACCAGCACATAGTAGGCGCCTTCGGGCCTGGTGAACTTCAATTCGGCTCTCTCTAGATAACTCAGGAATATTTCGCGACGGCGCGCGTAAGCCGCTTGAAGCCCCTCGTAATAATCATCGGGGAACTCGAGGGCAGTTACCGCCGCTTCCTGAAGTGGAGCGGGCGCGCCCACGGTCAAGAAGTCATGGACCTTCCGGACTCCCGCAGTGACTTCCGCAGGGGCGATTACATAGCCAATTCGCCAGCCGGTGATCGCGTAGGTCTTGGATAGCGAGCTGCACGAGAGCGTGCGCTCAAACATTCCCGGCAAGGAGGCAATATACGTGTGACGATTCGGAGGGTACACAATATGTTCATAAACCTCATCGGTAATTACGAAGGCATCGTGCTCTTGGGCTAGCTCGGCAATGACCTGCAGCTCCTCCCGGCTGAATACTCTCCCGGTGGGGTTTGAAGGATTGCAGAGCACCAATGCTTTCACCCCTTGTTCGAAGGCAGTCCGCAGTTCGTCTTGGTCGAAGCGGAAATCTGGAGGTCGCAATGGGACAAAGATTGGCTCGGCGCTGGAGAGGATGGTATCCGGGCCGTAGTTTTCGTAGAAAGGCGAGAATATGATCACCTTATCGCCAGGATCACATACTGTCATCATGGCCGTCATCATCGCCTCGGTGCTGCCGCAAGTAACCGTAATGTGGGCGTCCGGATCAATATCTAGGTCCATAAACCGTGACTGTTTCCGAGCCAGCGCCTGCCGAAAACGTGGCGCGCCCCAAGTTACAGCGTATTGATGATGGTCGCCTTGAATAGCATGTTCTGCAGCGGCTACCAGTGCCGCCGGGGGAGGGAAATCTGGAAATCCTTGAGAGAGGTTGATTGCACCGTACTCGTCAGCAATGCGGGTCATTTCACGGATAACAGATTCTGTGAACAGGTTCAGGTGTTCTGCGGTTTGGGGCATGGATCCTCACCTTCGGTCGTGTCGACTCGTCGGCAATCGCACAGCGCTGCCGAACAAAACGGTATGGAGATTATAGTGAAGCTCGCCACTGGCCTTGACAGACCTCCATCGCCGCCTTATTGTTAACCATATGGTTGAATATTCTATCTCCGAGCTTGATGCCACATTTGGTGCACTCTCCGACCCAACCCGCCGTGCCGTTCTCACAGTGCTGTCTCTTGGAGAGGCCACCGTTAGCGAGCTCGCGCAACCGCACGAGATCTCACTTGCTGCGGTCTCGAAGCATATTCAGATCCTTGAGCGCGCCGGGTTGGTGCGTCGGCGCAAAGTCGGCCGAACGCACTACATTTCGCTCAATGCATCACCGATGCTGGATGCATTTGGTTGGTTGGCCGCCTACCAGGACTTCTGGGACGAGAGTCTGGATTCGCTGGTAGGGCTATTGGAGACACGATCGTGAGCGCTGAGAGCCCATCGACGATCCCCGCGCTTGAGGTCAGACGCCGGGTACCGGCGCCGCCGACGATAGTATTCGATACCTGGACGGATCCGGAACAGGTTCGGCACTGGCTCGGCGGGCCTGCAATGAACGTTCCGCACGCATCGATCGATCTTCGGGTAGGAGGAGAATATGAGTACAAACTCCTGAGCCCGGAAGGCATCAACTCACGGATCCTTGGCACTTTTCTGACAATCCAAAAACCCCAGCAGCTTATCTACACCTGGATTGTCGAGAGCGACTCCGGTCGCTCTCCCGAAACCACTGTCTCCATTGAATTTATTGATTTAGGTAATGAAACAGAAATTGTCATCATCCATGAGGGTTTCCTCGACGTTGGTGTACGTGCGGCTCACGAAGAAGGCTGGGTAGGCTGCTTCGACGCCTTCGTTCCGCTCCTCAACTAGCTCCAGCCTCAATTTATCAATCCTTGACAATCATTGGAACCTCGAATAATATTCAACTATTCGGTTGAATATTATTTGGAGGATAGCTGATGGCTGACATAGTACATGAGGTAGTGATTGAATCTGATCCGAAGAAGGTATTTGCTGCTCTGACGGAGCAGCAGGGATTGGCGAGCTGGTGGACGGACACAAATACGGCCTCGCCCGAGGTGGGATCCGAGGCAGACTTCGTTTTTGAGGGTGGCCAGATTGTCTTCAAGATGAAGATCGATGAGTTGAGCCCGGGGGAGCGCGTGGTGTGGTCTGCGGTTGATTCACCGGTACCGGGATGGCCGGGGACGACCGTGACCTACGATCTCACCAAAGAGGAAAGCGGGACTAAACTGCTGTTTGGCCATCGAGGCTGGCCATCGATCGATGGACCATTCCCCAGCATCAACTTCTCCTGGGCGATCTATTTACAGAGTTTGAAGGATTATCTGGAGACCGGATCCGGGGCTCCGCACATAGAACCTAGCTAAAGAGAGATCAGGTAATGAGTGCTGCGCTTACCAGTGCGCAGAGTACGATTCCAGCCAGCACAGTCAGTCCGATGAGAATCAGGTCTGTGCGGCTGGCCGAAGATCGCTTCGCAGGCTCTTCCGCAATCGACTTCGGAGCAGAAGCTGCAGGCGCGACTTGCGCTTCATTGGCCTGAGCTCCATCAAGCTCCGGCGCATCCTCGACGGAATCCTCTGGAGTTGGTGCTTCTTCAGGCTGCTCCGGCGGATCGGCAGGGGCTTGGGGATCAATCGAATTGGGCTCTGGCCGCTCCATATGGTCGCTGTCTGTTTCGTAGGAAGTCTGAGCAGGGGTTGGATCGCGCTCAACTTGATTGAGCCCTCCCACCACACCGACCGACAGGCTTCCGCCTTTTGCATTCGAAAGCTTTTCAAGCGCGGTCGCGTTGCCGGGATCGAGCGTTAGCACTTTCTGCAGGCAATATTCTGTGCGTTCCGGATCGTTTACAACATCTGATAACGCCAACCAGGCTCCAACATTGCT
>CAYZXF010000219.1:0-4721 GCA_964482355.1 uncultured Anaerolineaceae bacterium
TGGCTGCCTGACGGACTCCCGCCTTCATACTTGTAGTAGATGTGAGCCGGCGTATCGAGCGCCTTTTCCAGCCGACGAGCTCGAATGAGGGGGGTCGGCCGCCACATGGTATAGATCTCACGCACCGGATCTGGGATTTCAATTTCTCTCTCTTTGCTGAATTCCTGCTCGTTGATCGCCTCGGCGAACAGCGGGGGAGGCAAAATGGTCGGCTCCTTTGTCTCCGGGTGAAGCAGAGGGGGCAGATCGAAGCCCAGATCGGCCTGGATGTTGTACCAGGTCTTTGGGATGTCGTTCTCGGTCAACTGGTATTTGGTTTGCTTGGTCATTGCTGTCCTCCTATTAGGATCGAACTCTCACGGTTCGGTATTCGCTGCAACTCTGCTTGCTATCACCTGGATGTACACCTCCTGCATTTGTAAATAAAAACGCCCGTCTCAGCGCGATGCGCATGGAGACGAGCGTTTGAAATCCCGCGGTGCCACTCCTGTTAGGCCTTGACCAAGAATCCCGTCGGTGATGCGACGGGGGGATTGATACCAGCCTCACTCTCTTTGGGCATAGTAATGCCCGCAGCTGTGGTAACGGTGGCCAGCCCGGCGCAGGCTATTCTGTCGTTAGACATTTCGCCCTGCGGCTCCGCGGTCCATTCAACGCTGTCGTACGAACGGGATTCTCACTGGACGCCCGCTCTCTGGGTCGCCGTTTCAGCGCGTACTAATCCTCTTCATCGCCTTTGAAGTATTCGATTGTCGAAAAAGTATACGTGCGGCACGCGAGGCACGTCAAGGTCGAGACTCCTACCGATCGATTACGCATAGCCAACTACTTTTCGGAGAGGGGCTAAGGTTGAGGAGAATACGCGCTTGTCAATTGGGGCTCTTGCAATTGAAAGCTGCTAATAGAGTGGAAGGCTGGGATCCACCTCGCGCGCCCAGGCGTTGATGCCTCCGCGTAGATTCTTCTGTTTGCGAAATCCTGCGCCGGCCAGGAGTTCAACTGCGCGGGCCGATCGAGCGCCAGTTTTACAGAACACCACCATCTCATCTGCGCTGTCGAGCTCGTGCAGACGCGCTGCGAGGCTACCCAATGGAAATAGCTCTGCCCCTTCGATACTTGAGATCTGAAGTTCGTGCGGTTCGCGTACGTCAATTAATCGCACCCGCTCGCCCTGCTCCAATCGTTTCGCGAGCTCAGCGGGGTCAATCTCCCACTCGCTGGCAAGCATGCCTTCTTCCCGGTCGTGACTGGGTACACCGCAGAAGGCTTCGTAATCGATCAGCTCTGTAACTTCCGGGTTCTCGGAGCAGACCCGGCAATTAGGGTTCTTCTTCAACCGCAGCTCTTCAAAACTCATATCCAGTGCATCGAAGAGCAGCAGCTTGCCAATCATGGGTTCCCCGATACCGAGCAGCAGTTTGAGAGCCTCAGTAGCCTGGAGAGCGCCAATGGTTCCGGGCAGTACGCCAAAGACGCCGCCCTCAGCACACGAAGGCACCATTCCCGGCGGAGGCGGTTCCGGAAAAAGGCATCGGTAGCACGGACCCTGCTCGGCCCAGAAAACGCTGAGCTGGCCCTCGAACCGAAAGATTGAGCCATAGACGTTCGGCTTTCCGGTCAGGACTGATAAGTCGTTCACAAGGTAGCGAGTGGGGAAGTTGTCCGTTCCGTCGACGATAACCTGATACGGCTCCGCGATTCGGAACGCATTCTCGGAGGTGAATGGTTCATCGTAGGCGTCGACCTGTACCTCAGGATTGATATCGAGCATGCGGTCCCGAGCCGAATGGACCTTCCGCTCGCCCAACGTGGAGGTGCCATGAATAATCTGGCGCTGCAGATTCGTGAAATCGACAACGTCGTAGTCCACTAGCCCGATCCGTCCGACTCCGGCAGCCGCCAGGTACATTGCTACGGGAGATCCCAGACCGCCTGTCCCGATAATGAGCACGGACGAATCCTTGAGCTTTGCCTGTCCTTCAAGCCCAACCTCCGGCATCAGCAGATGGCGCGAGTAGCGCAAGATTTCTTTGTGGTTGAGTTCGGCCCCATTTGAAGACATCGACATAATTTCCATCCTTTGATCCTAGCTTACGCGTTCGAACTATTGAGCTCCGCTTTCCGAGGAGAAGCTACTCCGACCACAAAATAGTTACCCCACGATATCGATTGTACTGGCTCCGCTTTGAGATGGAGAAGGCTCTCCAATCGCTTTCAGCTGATCTACGAGTCTTGGCGCTCGCGCCACGCCATGATTGACTCCTCTAGGGTGGCCTTGCGCATCGATGATGAAGGTCGTGGGAAGCGAAAGTACTCCCCAAGAATCGGTGAAATTCGGATCCTCAAGCGCCTGCACCTTGATGATCTGAAGCCGCTCGCCGTATTGAGCCGCAATCTCTTCGAGCGCGGGATCCTGGACCGCTAGGCAGGGCGCACACCCAGGATCCGTGAAATACAAGATCGCCGGCTTGCCCAGCGCGTAACCTTCCAAATTAATCCCGGCGCGGGCAAGCCTACGCATGGTAAGCCAACCATACAGCCGGTAGGCGAGATACCCAGCTAAGATAAATCCGAGCGCGATGGCCAACCGCTCAAGCAACATCAACTACTCCGGTCGTCTCGGCCGCACGCCGGGGAATACACCCGGTATTGGGATCTTCACAAAACCCGGAACTCCGATGCGGTTGAACCAGTAGTAGATTGCACACGCCACGCAGAAG
Organism: uncultured Anaerolineaceae bacterium; assembly: GCA_964482355.1. Taxonomy (GTDB): domain Bacteria; phylum Chloroflexota; class Anaerolineae; order Anaerolineales; family E44-bin32; genus JADFRG01. The sequence continues at coordinate 2,721 of CAYZXF010000219.1, forward strand.
CCACCGAAGAGATTGAGCGCCGTCAGGCCGAAGACGATCCCGGTCAGCGCCCAGCCAACAACCGGGAGGCCTGCAAGAAAGGCCAGGGTGCCGCCGGCCAAGAAGACAGCTCCAATGCCAAGCGCAAAGCGATGCGGCTCAGAATTATCCGGGACCAAATCGGGCGAGACCCAGCCCCTCCGCCGCAGCCCCCGATAAACGAACACGAAATCCGGATGGCCGCGTACGGTGCCGATAAACATCAAGAGGCTAATGACGGCCACCAGCCATGGAGCATCCACAACAAACGCCGCGAACAGCAAGCCTAGACGAACCGCCATGCTGGTTTTCATCGCACTGTGATCAAGGGTTTCTAAGTCAGTAGTCATTTCAATAAGCCTCCAGCAATACTCGGTAGGATCATGAGCGTGTCCCCGTCATGGATCGCGGTCTGCTCCCCCTCCAAGGTTCGTACATCTTCGTCGTTGACAAATAAATTTACGTAGGGCCTCAGATCGCCTGCTTCGTTGTACAAGTGAGGTCCAATCGATGGGAATTGCGCGGTCAGCTTTTGCAGCGCCTCCCCCACAGTGCTTGCTTCGACCTCGAGCCGCCCCTGTCCCTCGGTGTAAGGCCGCAGCGGGGTTGGCACGCGTATGTGGCTCATGAGTCACCTTCCTCAATCTTCAAGACTTCCTCGACCATGCGCGAATGGTCTTCCAACATTCGCCAAACTCGCGAATCGGATGCTGCACCATCTTCGACGCTGGTGATTAGATAAACGAACCAGGGCACTGCCCATTCAAGGTCATACTGGGATGGGGCCGGGGGATGATCCGGGTGCGAGTGAAATACGCCAATGACCTCCAGACCAAGCTGCTCCGCAAGCTGTTCGGCTTGAAGAGTCTCCTGTGGGTCAAGCCTGTAGCGATGGCCGCGTTCGTTGGGTTCGAAGTGATTGGGCATCGGGAGCACTCGGCGGGCTTCTCGGTGATCGCCTTCTATCAAGCCTAAGAGTAGGCCGGCGCCCTCCTCTGGGTAAAGCGCTTCTCCGTGCGCATGAATTTCTCCCATGACCTGAACCGGAATCGTTAGTCTCATCCTTCGTTCCAAAATGGCAGATCCAGGTATTTGAGCCCCGAGTCCGCAAACAAGGCCACGATGACGCCCGATTCGATCTGTTCAGCAAGTGCCACGGCGGCGACCGCTGCGGCCGCACTGGATGGGCCAACCAGCAACCCTTCCTCGCGCGCCAGCCGTCGCGCCATGGCGTACGCGTCCTCGGTCTTGATCTCGAGAATATCGTCCGGGATGAGCGGGTCGAAAATCTCAGGCACATCGCTGGACGGAAGATTCTTCAAGCCCTCCAATCCGTGCAGCGGGCCTTCAGGCTGGAAGGCTACGATCTGGACCTCTGGAGCAGCTTCCTTCAGGTATCGGCCGGTTCCGACGACCGTTCCTGTTGTTCCCAAACCCGCCACGAAGTGAGTCACGCGACCATCGGTATCGCTGAGGATTTCTGGCCCGGTTGTTTCGAAATGCGAGCGCCAGTTGGCCGGGTTGGAGTATTGATCCGCGTAGTAATAGCGATCCGGGTTCTCAGCGGCTAAGGCAGCCGCAACATGTCGAGCGCCGTCCGATCCTTCGAGCGGATCCGTCAACGTGATCTGTGCCCCCAGGGCATTCAGGATTCCCTTTCTGGCATCGTTGGCATTTGCCGGCAGGGTGAGGTGCACGGGTACCCCAATAGCTGCTGAGAGCGTGGCATACGCGATCCCCATATTTCCGGACGTCGAATCGAGAAGGCAACGTCCATTACCAAGTTCACCAGAGCGAAGAGCCTGTCGCAAGATGCTCGCCGCCGGGCGGTCCTTAACCGAGCCGCTAGGGTTGTGCCACTCGGCCTTGGCGTAGATCTCGACCGGAGTGGCGCGCAGGCGCCGCAAACTAATCAGGGGGGTATTTCCTACGGCCCCCAATAGGCCCTCGTGCTCGATTGTTTGCTGCGTTGAGGCGTTCATC
>CAYZXF010000220.1:0-5185 GCA_964482355.1 uncultured Anaerolineaceae bacterium
AGGAGCCGAGACTGCCGTTTACGTGGTCGAATTGCTTGAAAACGGCAATCTCATGTTTACAGCTATTGAGGATGAATGCGCGATCCGGGTTACTTTCTTCACGGGCGCACTAATAGAGAGAGGGTGGGAACCCGTTCCCAAAGATATTTGACAGACGCTCAGGCTAGAGTTTCGCCATTCATTGCAAAGAGCCCTCTTTAGCTTAGGAAACCGCGCTGCCCAACCCTTCGCTGGAGCACTCTGCGAGTGGGGCCGGACCCGGCCTCGGCTGGACCCCAAAACCAAGGCCCCGCTTCGGCGGGGTCTCTCTATTTATTTCTAGTCCACACCTTTACAGTAAACGGTCCGATGGTGAACATCCTTACGCCAGCGGGCGCATTGAAATGCTTACCCCAAAGCCTATAGGCCCTCGGCGTTCTCCGCTCTCGGTCAATGTATATCCATGCAATCAAAGGCGGCGGCTGGCGGGCTCAACAAGAGAAAAGGCTAGGACCGGCCACAGTCAACTTCTGAAGGTTTAACCATGGTGACAGACCTAGGCTTGTTTTCAGGATAACACAGCGACTCCGCAACCTCCCACACCACGCCGGGTTATCGATTCTGACAACCCTGCTGTCGCGGTGGGGCCCAATCTAACCTTTCATCCTAGCCAGCCCGACTTCGCGTAAGGTCGGGCTTTGTCGTCTAGGTCGGGCCGCTTAGCTCGCAGCCGTCAGGCGTCGCAAGGGTTGAAGGAGAAGCGATATGAATAAGCTGGTCGCAAGCTCGATTGCTATTGCACTGTTTCTGTTAGTTGGATGCGCTGCGTCAGGACCCAAGTTGGCAAGCAGCGCTGAGGACATCGTCGGGACCTGGCATACCCCTGCTTCCAGCGTCGGAATTCAGTTCAATGAGGATGGGACTTCGCGTCTCATAAGGGGGGATGGAGTCATTGTCAATGCCGAGTTTCGGTTCGAGGGAACGCGATTTTTCGACATAGCCTCAGGCCACACGTGCGTTCAATTGGGAGCCGATACTGGCATCTACGAGGTCGAATTGCTTGAAAACGGCAATCTCAAGTTTACAGTGATTGAAGATGAATGCCCGGTCCGGCTTAATTTCTACGTGGGCGCACTAATAGATAGAGAGTTTGAACCCGTTCCCTAAGATATTTGACAGACGCTCAGGCTAGAGTTTCGCCATTCATTGCAAAGACCCGTCTTTAGCTTAGGAAACCGCGCTGCCTAACTACTCGCTGGAGCACTCTGCGAGTGGGGCCGGACTCGGCTATGGCCAGACCTTCCAACAAGGCCCCGCATCGGCGGGGTCTTTGCTTTCTTGGCGGCTGACGGCTTCAACAAGAGAAAAGGCTAGGACCTGTCACAGTCATCTTTTAAAGGGATAAATATTGTGACAGACCTAGCCTTGTTCTCAGAATAGCGCAGGACTGCGTATGTAAGCCGAATCCAGCAAGTTAGATGAATGCCGATTCGATTTAGTTGATTGCCTGTTTACTTAGTCGGCGCACGAGCGCCCAGAGTACAGTTGTTGAGAATGGGCATTCTCCAAACCAACAATCGCTTGACATCACGAAACTGATTCACCGCAGGTTGAAAAATTACCTGTTGGGCTGATCAGGTGCATGCCTGACCCTTCCGTTTATGTGGATGTAAGCACACTAAAAATCATGCTTTCACCTTGAGCAGGACCCGAATAGTAACGGGTTTGCCAGCCGATTGCATCGGTATCGGGGACCCCGCCATTTGCCCTGTAAACCTCCCCACATCTATAATCCGAGCATGAGTCGCGCATCCGGCCTCTACCGACTTCAAGAGATTGACCGCGAGTCCGATAGGCTAAAAGGGCGGCTTGAAGAAATTCGAATTACCCTCGAAGATTCATCGGAAATTACCAAATTGAAGGCTGAGCTTGAAGCTCGAGAAGCGGCGAACGCAGCCACCATCACGGCTGCCAGGCACGCCGAGAACGAGGTTGACGATCAGCGGCTCAAGCTCCAGCGTACTGAGCAATCGCTCTATGGGGGAGGCGTCACGAACCCGAAGGAGCTCGAGGATTTTCAAATGGAAGCGGAATCCTTGACACGCCATCTGGAGACTCTCGAAGATCGCTACCTAGAGGTGATGCTAGAGCAAGAAGAGGCTGAGATCGCGCAAGAAGAGAGTTCAGCCGCCCTGAAGGAAGCTGTGAGCCGTCAAGATCTATTGAACGCAGAATTGATTATGGAGCGCGACGAAATCGACAAACGCCGGGCGAATTTGGAAGCAGAGCGCGAAGCTGCACTGGCAAGCGTCGCGGATGAGGATTTAGCAGCGTACGAGAAGCTACGAGCCCAGCTTGGCGGAGTTGGAGTCGCGATATTGGATGGAGACAGCTGCGGCGCTTGTGGACTAACACTGCCCGCCTCATCTCGACAAATTGTCACTAGTGGGGATGAGCTCATTCGCTGCGGTCAGTGCAGTCGGATCCTGTACGGAGGTTAGCGATTTTCGGACCATTTGGACCCTTCGGAATTCGATTTGACGTTGAAGAGTTCCTGGCTGGCATCGTTGCGGGGATTCTTCTCGGCCTGCTCCTGAGCAGGCTCAAGCCGTCAATAATCTGGGTTCTCTCGAAAATCAAGGAACAGCTCAAGTCCTTAGGCTCAGGGCTCAGTTCCCGCGCGATTGACCGTTATCAAGTTGAACTCATCGCGCGTGCCGAAACCACGCATCTGGCGCGAGCTATCCTGGCGTTGGATGAGATTCTCATTCCACCTAGAGTCCTGGTTCCCCCAGCTCCATCCGATCCAGCGATTGACGACGATCCCGTTGAGGATACGGTGGGAGTGGTTCCGAATCTTCCGGATTTCACCTACCTGTCGGGTGTGTTTGTGGCACACACTTTGTCACTCGGCGAGGCACTGAGCAACGGTCCCGACCTGATGCTCACCGGTGAGCCAGGTAGCGGCCGGTCTACGGCGCTCGCATATCTCGCCATTCGAATCGCAAACCGTGATCCAGCGATCGGCGAGTTAGCCGGCAAAGTACCGATTCTTGTGCACGCCGCGGATCTGCAGCTTCAGGGACGGCGCGATTCGCTAGAACCCGTAATTGAAGCCGCGCTTCGGAATGTATCGGCGCGAGTTTCCTCGATGCTACCTGGCTACATTCAAAAGCACTTTGAAGGCGGAAATGCACTGCTGCTCCTCGACGGGTTGGATGAAGTTCCTGCTGATGAAATCCCCGAAATTTCGACCTGGTTGAATGAACTACGCGATCAACATAATGGGCTTCGGATTGTGGCGGCTGGCCCTACCGCGATCCTCGACGGGTTGGCGCAGGCGGGGTTCACTCCGGTTCCTATAGCGCCCTGGACTGAACGCATGCAGCGCGAGTTTCTTTCCAAATGGGGGCGCTCGTGGACCGAGTACGTCGTTCCTAATATTTCCAAGAGCCGCCTCTCCGACGTTGACCCGGCCCTGGTCAATGGCTGGCTGGCCGGGACGATGCGTGGCCGAACACCTGCTGAAATTACCCTGCGAGTGTGGGCCGCATATGCCGGAGATATTCGAGGGCGGCGCGCAGTTGATGACATGGAATCGTATGCGATGCGTGTGCTCTCGCCAGAAGAGCAGCGGAATACAGAAGAAGTGGCTGCCGCCTGGTTGAAAGCGGCCAAGGCTTCCCTTCCAGAGCGCGCGCTGCCGAAGGGGATCCCCATTTCAAGCTTGGTTGAAGCTGGCATTCTTGTTCGCCGGTCTGGAGGCGCTATTTCATTCTTCCAGCCCGCAGTGGGCGCCTACTTCGGCGCCCGCGCTATGAGCAGAGGCGAACTATTTGAAGGCGTCGAGACCGTGGAATGGGAACCTGCTTCGAAGGCCCTTCATTACTACGCCGTGCTTGGTAATCCCGAGGAGGCTGTGATGCGGGCCTTGAGCTCCAGTGCGGAACCGCTGGAGTCGGGCCTGCTAAATTCCGCTCGATGGCTGCTCGATTCTTCGAGCAAGGCCGAATGGCGCGGAAGACTTCTGCGCGAAGTTGCGAAGATGGTCCAGGATACGGCCAGGCCGTATGGCTTGCGCTTGCGCGGTGTGCATGCGCTTGCCATTGCAGACGAGGCATCTGTCAACATCCTATTTACTAGAATGCTCAAATCCCAGGCAACCTCCAGCCGTGTACTGGCATGCCTGGGACTTGGCGGAATGACGGATGAAGATTCTGCGGAGCGGCTCGTCACGCTTGCCCAGGGAGATTCGGAGCCTTTTGTCCGGCAGGCCGCTTGCCTGGCGCTTGGAGCGATCGGCAGCGATACCGCGTTGGAAGGACTGGGGCAGGCGTTGCTTGGTGGCGACGAAGAACTCCGGCTTGCAGCGGCGGAGGCGCTCGCAATTCACCCTGACGAAGGGTATGGCATGTTGCGGGAAGCAGCCGAGCATGACGAAATTATGACCCGCCGGGCAGCCGCCTTTGGCCTGGCGCGTATTCAGGACGATTGGGCGATGGAGGTGCTGGAGCAGGTCAAAGTAGATGACGAGGAGTGGATCGTCCGCGGCGCGGCAGCCGAAGCGCTCGATCGAAGACTAAATCCCCCCTGGAAGATCTATCCGCCACCCGTTGAGCCGGCTGAACTGCCATGGGTAGTGGCTTTTGCAGCAAAAGAAGGTTTAGGGGTTTCGCCTGGAAAAGCAGCCACAGAGATGCTGCGACGGGCGCTGAGCAAAGGATCTCTCGACGAAAAGATCGCGGCGCTTGAAGTACTTGGCTGGGGAGCAGGTGAGGAGCTTACGCTCGAATTGTATAAAGCGCTCGAATCGGGTGACGACTACCTGCGCGACGTGGCCTTTGAATCACTCTGGCGCTTGTCAACGACCGGTGTTCGCTTGCCCGACCCGCTAAAATTCGGGTATTAGATCTCAAGAATCCAGGTAGCCCTGGATCCGTTTCTCCACCTCTTGAGCAGTCATATCGTCAACCGTTACAATTTTATCCAGCCCCTTTTGGCCCGCTACAATCTCAATCTGATTCTTTCGCACTCCAAGCACTTTGGATAGAAAGACGACTAGGGCTCGATTGGCTTTGCCATCCACCGGAGGCTCCTGAATACGGATGCGAACTGTGCCATCCTCAAGGATGCCTCCCACCTCATTCTTTCGAGCGCGCGGTGTGACGCGTACGGTTAGAGCTGCGCCGTGTTTTCCGTTGTGAAG
>CAYZXF010000221.1:0-4846 GCA_964482355.1 uncultured Anaerolineaceae bacterium
CTATTTGGCGTTGGCCGGTTGGGCCGACTGGGCGGCGAATTAGGGAAAGGGATTACGGAATTTCGTAAGGGTTTACAGAGTGACGAGTCCGATGAGGACGGGGACACTGATGAAGCCTCTGAGAAAGCGCCATCGGAGACCTCGGAAGCAGTCGCCGAAGAATCACCTTGGGAACCAGACAAGTGAGCATCAATGACACGAAATGAAAAACCCCGGCGATTCGAGGCCGGGGTTTTTTCTTATTGTTCAGGCTGCTCGTCCTCTATCCCCCAGGAACTCGGAATGTGGAGTGAACCTCGCCCTGCTCATCCAGCAGAGAAATAACCTTCCCGGGGACCCACAAGGGTTCATCCATGCCCCAGTAGAGATTGATCACCGAATTGTTGCCGCCTCGAGAATAAACGTTCACACCCCCGCCCCGATAGAGGGTAAATCCGGGAAACGTAAATGTGTTTCCCTCTCCATCATAGAGTGACCAACCGGCCATCACCGCAACTCCCCCGACGTTCTCCAGATACACAAACTCTTCTTCGAGATTCTCGCGCTCGTAGGCTCCGCGGATGACGACTTGAGGCAGCCCCTCGGGTGTAGCAGTGATCACCACGCCTGCGGGCTCAGGAGTTGGAGGCAGCGGCTCGTCCGATGAGGGCAGGGTCAGGACCTGGCCAGCCGACAATGAATCTGGGTTTGATAACCCATTGGCCGCCATCAAGTTTTCGATCGGAATATCAAGCTTGGCGGAAATCGCTCCGAGCGTGTCGCCGGGCTCAACCGTGTAGGTTATGGGTGTAGGTGAGGGCGGGACGGTCGGCGAGGGTGTCGGGAGAGCGCTCTTCAGGCGGCTTGCCACGTCGAATGTCGGCGTGGCAGCTGCTGAAGGCAGCGAATTCCCCTTTCCGAACACATTCAGCACAAAAAGCACGGTAGCAGCGGAAACCGCTACATTGATGAGCAAGAACGGCAAGAACTGCCGCCAGGTCGGCCGGCGCACGCTTCCCACGGCGGCGGATCATAGCATAGGCGGGTCTCTTGCGGTACCGAATACAGCGTTTACACCCCCTTAATGCAACACGTCCTACGCCTATGATAATATCCTCGCAGGACGGTCGTGGTCGTTAGATTGCGGCTTGTCTCAGGGGAAATTAGCTGCCGAACGCGTGTTCCCCCTGCACGGACGGTAGTACCCCGAAGTGTTTTGGACCGCCGGATGCACCCCCCACATTCGGCGGTTCGCTTTTTTATTAGATCTCCTGAACAGATCCTGCCTTGTCTCTCTGGACGAGGCCAATGATATTCCCGTCCGGATCGTAGACCGAAGCCAGGCGGTCCCCAAACGGCTCTGGATCTGGAAGATCTAGGCCGGCTTGATAGAAGCCGGCCAGCAGTTCATGCTGGCCGGTATAAATTATCACTGTGTCTAAGAACGACATGTCTAGATCCCGGGAAAAGCAACCAGTAAAGCGGTGATGTTATCTGGTCCGCCGGCCGCGTTGGCCGCCCGCACCATTTCCTCACAGGCCTGGTTCGGTTCATGGTGCTGGGCAACTGCAGAACTCAGTTCGCTTTCCGGAACCTCGCCCCAGAGGCCGTCGGAACAAATCAATAGATAGCCGCCATGCGGCTGTGGGTAGGTATCGATTTCTATCACCAGATTGTTCCCTTGCCCAACCGCATTCCACAATTGGTTTCGCTTCGGGTGCTCCATTGCTTCTTCGGGCGTGATTTGTCCGATTTCGACCAGGCGCCACGAGTAAGAATGATCGCGGGTCAACAGCCGCGGCCTGCCGTTTTCCACCAAATAAGCGCGGCTGTCTCCGACGTGACCAATGACCATTTGACCGTTGATGAGCATTGCTACGGTCAAGGTTGTAACGCCGCCATTGGCCGATTCAATCACCTGCTCATTGGCATACTCGATCGCCTGGCGAGCAATGTCCTCGATACCCAGTTCTGTATCTGTCTCCTCGAGTTGAAGCTCCTTTAGTACCGCGTTCTGAATCAGGTTGCTGACGACCGCCCGCAGCGCGATTGAGCTTGCCAGCTCACCGTGGCCCAGGCCCCCTGCCCCGTCTGCCACGCAAAAGAGGCCAAATTCTGGAAGAGCCTCCTCACCATAAGAGGATCCGTACATCATGAAGACCGAGTCTTCGTTGTTCTCTCGCTCGAGTCCTATGGATTGCGCCGTGCCCGCCTCGAGGCTCTCGCGAACCCTTGTACCAGATATTTGATCCAGGCCGTCGGGGCTTAAAGGCGCGGTGTCGGCGAGGTCCGGTTCCGGAGCTGCCTCCTCCTTTGGACCCCTAAACCATCCGGTGATTCGTTCCAGAAGTGAGATCTTTTTGTCCATGCGCTTCTTTCACCTGTTCCGGCTATTCTCGCATAGAGTATTCCGTTCTTCAAACTCCCCTTGACTCCTATTGCCGAATGGGGCTTCTCTCAACAGGAGCGGGGAATAAGAAGCCCGCCAAAAGGCGGGACTTTTTGGTGGGCCCGGCAGGACTCGAACCTGCGACCAACCGGTTATGAGCCGGCCGCTCTAACCACTGAGCTACGGGCCCTTACCCTTGAATGGAGCGGGCAACGGGATTCGAACCCGTGCATCGGGCTTGGAAGGCCCGCGCTCTACCAACTGAGCTATGCCCGCTTATCGGCGGGATGGGTCGCGCGGGCATTTTACCACGCGGCGTTTTTGATGCCTGAAACGACGGCTGCGGGCTTTTCGAGCGCTACAGGAATGGAAGGCCCAGATCGTCGCCGCTGTGTTCGCTCGTCTTTCCTGTACGGAGATGCTCCCCCCGGCTTAAATGCACCGGAGACAGGATTTCGAAGTCCCCGACCAGGCCCAGGCTTCGCCCTGCCACAACATTCTGACCTTGTTCCAGGGCCTCAATGATGCTGGGGCGGTCGTAAAGCTTGATATCCATCCAAATCGGGCCGCGCCGTGCGTAGCCCTGTGCAAACAGGAGCATTCTGCCAGCCGGCTCGTAGCGTGCAGAAACCAGCACTAAGTCAACTTCTGTCTTTGCGATCGAGGCCCGCCTACCGCGCACGACACTCACTCAAAGGTTGCGTATTGTTCGGCGAATATGCTCTGCTAAGTTTCCGGGAACCCACGTCTTTTTTCAATGGATAGAGGATCAACAGCAAGCTTCGTCTCAGGGGTTTTCGAAAGGTCGGGGTGGGCGGACTTGAACCGCCGACCTCCGCGTCCCAAACGCGGCGCGCTGCCATCTGCGCCACACCCCGGCCGGCGACGAGTATACCATCGCGGCCTGTGGCGCCGCTTCGTGTACAATCCCTCGAATGTTCGGGCGCCGCAATCGCTCCTCGCTTTCCGATACTCTTCGCGAAGCCGCAGACCCTGAAATCAGAACCCTGCGGGCCAAGATCTCCGATCGACAGGATACCGTAGCCGAGCTGGAGCTCGAGCTCTTCGATATACGGGTGTCGCTTGAAAAATTCGAGCGAAAGCTCGAAGTACGTATCCGCCCGTTGGAACAGCAACTCACCGGTCTCCAAGCGCAGCTCCGAAAATCGCGCCACGATGCTGAACGGCGTGCGCAGTGGGGAAAGGATCTTGAGCAAGCGCCGGATGTTGTCAAGCAGTTTGAGCGAGCCTGGACCCCCGGTAGGCAGCAGATCAAGAAACCCCAGAAAACTTCTGAACCTGAGAAGTCGGAGCTAAAGGCACTGTACCGCGAGTTGGCCAAGCGCTTCCATCCGGATTTGACTACGGATCCTGAGCAAAAGAAGTGGCGGGAGGAGATGATGGCCGCCGTCAATGCCGCCTACCAAAACCAGGATCTCAATGCCCTGCTAGAGCTGCGGCAGCAGCCGGATCGCCAACTCAAACAGGTTAGTCTGACTCGTGAAGAGCTTCTCGCAAATTTGGCAGCGGAAGTCCTGCGACTTGATCAACTCATCGCGAAATTGAATCGGACCATGGATGAGCTTTCCAATTCATCTCTGGCCCAGCTTCAGCTGAATGTCAGCATGGCTCGCCAATCCGGTCGGGATTTGTTGAGCCAGATCGCCAAAGACCTTGAGCTTGAAATCGCTCATGCAAGTGCGGAATTGGCCTCTTTCAGCTGAATTCCTCTTATTAATAGAAGAGCCCGGGGACCAGAAGTCGCCGGGCTCGTAGACGCAATGGATGCAAACTTAATGAAGCTGGCGCAGTACCAGCATCACCTTTCCTTGCACCTCCAGGTTTTCGGGGTTCTCAATATAGATCGGCTCCATGGTCGGATTGGCAGGCTGCAACCGCACCTTGTCGCCTTCTCGATAAATGTGTTTTAGCGTTGTCTCTTCCTTATCCTTGAGCCACACCGCCACCATGTCCCCATTTGACCACTCTGGTACCCGCTGCATGACCACAATATCGCCTTCATTGACCATGGCGTCGATCATCGAGTCCCCCTTCACTTCCAGCGCGAAGAGGTCCTCCGTGGTGCTGAGCAAGTCCGCTGTAATTTCGATAGCCTCATCCGCTCCGAACATGGGCGAGTCAGTGCCCGGCACCGGCACAGGCTCACTGGCGAATATGCGACCGACCAACGGTACGCGGATAATGCCGGTCGCCGGAGGAGAGGCTTTTTCTGTCAGCCGAAGGCCGCGCGAGACATTCTGATCGCGATCGAGATATCCTTGATCGACCAATCGATTCAGGTTGTAATTCACCACGGAGGTCGACGAAATATCCACTGCCTTTCCGATTTCTCGAATGGAAGGTGGATATCCACTCTGCATACTGAACATCCGAATGAAATCGAGCATCTTGCGTTGACGATCCGAGAGTTTGCCTCGAGCCATTTGAACCTCCTTGCGCGGATCCCACAGATTCCGC
>CAYZXF010000222.1:0-12320 GCA_964482355.1 uncultured Anaerolineaceae bacterium
ATACGCATTTGAAGAAAGTCACAAGAGCCAGATCGAAGAGTGGCTTGCCGACACGCCGGCAGTCGAGTCGGGCAGGGTGCACCTGATTGATGGAAGCCTGCTTACCTGGCACGGTACCCGTTTAGCCAAGGCGGTCGCGGAACTTCCCACTTATTTACGAGAGTAAGCAAGAATAGCGCCCTCAGAACCTGCAATTCGCGGACCCAACGATCGGATTCCACGCCAATAAAAGAAGCTCAGGCCCGCTGCTCACGAAAACCCGCTCGCAAAATCCCACATTTCGCCTTGACGATATCGGGGACCGTACCTAGAATCTATGCATTCTAGTCAAAGGAACTGAATATGGCCTCCGGATTCAGAACCATCCTAATTAGCATGGTAGCAACAGCGGTAGTAGGTGGCATTCTTGGACTGCTGGTGGGGGTTCTTATCAGAGATCCGTTGAATACGGTCGGGATGGAATATATCCTTGAGCCATTGAGCGGGCTCGGCCTGGGATTCGTAGTGGAGCCTTTGATCGAGTTCGGTCTGGGATCCGTCATGGGGCCCCTGATCGGATTCAGTGCGGGAGCCTTCCTTGGCGCAAACTTCGGGATGGTGCTCGGCTATGGCTTCTTGCCTGATGCGCCGGCTGACCTGCAATTGGAACCAGAGGCCAGCTCCTAAAGACAGACGGGCTTATGCTTCTTCTAAGATAGATAAACTAAGAGTTGGGCGCCCGCCCAACTCTTTTGTTTTCTGGAACAACCTGCTCTTAGGCAGGGTCGGGGACTATGTGGATGGCCTCCGGATCAAGTGCCAGCACTCGCTTCTGATCGGTTGCCAGCTCCAGTCTCATGAACGCCGGGTGCGAAACACGAACATCCAATAGCTGATTGTTGGTCTCGAATTGCAGGAGATGGTCCGCGCCTTGCGGTTCGTCTTTGACCAGCCGAGCGGGAAAATGGTTATCCAGCACTCGGTCGACTCCATCGGCCGCAATGCGAATTTCTTCGGGCCTTACGCCGAGAGTAAGTGGGTCTCCAGAGGCGCGCAAGTCGGGGGAAGCGATCGTAAGTCGATAAGCCCCCCAGTCCGCTGTTAGCTCGGATTCTGAACTGCCGATTACCGTAGCCTGAAGAATATTGGTCATGCCCATCAGCCGGGCAACGGTTGGCGTCCGAGGCCTCCGAAAAACATCATCTCGATCTCCAGATTGCACGACCTTGCCTTCGCTGAGGACAATGAGGCGCTCTGCCAGCGCGTAGGCTTCGGCCCTGCTGTGGGTCACCAGAAGTACGGGAATGCCGAAATCCTTTTGAATCTTGAGCAGTTCCTGGCGAAGATGAGCCCGCAGATCCTCCTCCACCGCGGCGAAAGGTTCGTCCATGAGCAGCATATTGGGGCGGCGTGCCAGCGCACGTGCCAGCGCGGTTCGCTGCTGCTGTCCGCCAGAGACTTCGCCGGGCTTGCGATCGGCCAGTGGCTCCAGCCGCATCCTGGTTAGTAGTTCGGCCACCCGTGCATCGCGTTCGGAGTTGGAAACATCATGCAATCCAAAGGCGATATTCTTTGCGATTGACTTATGGGGAAAGAGGGCGTAATGCTGGGGTACGTATCCGATGTGCCGGTCCTGTGGGGCGAGATCAATGTCACCTTCGCTATCGAAGATGGCATGACCATTGAGGTGGATCGTGCCCTCATTCGGCTTCACGAGGCCGGCCAGGGTCCGCAACGTCAGGGATTTTCCCGCCCCAGACGCCCCGAACAAAACCGCCATTTCAGCGCCCAATTCAAATTCGGGCTCCAACTTGAAATCCGGGAGCTCGAGCCTGAACGAGGCCCGAAAGTTAGCTTCGGTCACGGACGCTCCTGCCTCCCAACAGCCGGCTGAGATAGCGTATTCCCACCAGCAAGGCAATAGCTGTCACGGTCAGCAGCAAGGCCTGGCGATTCGCAGATGCCTGGTCTCCGGCCTGAACCGAGTCATAAATGGCGATCGGGAGGGTCTGCGTACGGCCGGGAATGTTTCCCGCGATCATAAGAGTCGCGCCGAACTCGCCGAGCGCACGCGCGAAGGCCAGCATCCCGCCGGCAAGCAAACCGCGCCACGCGAGTGGAAGCACTATCGTCATGAAGATAGCGAAGTTTGATCGCCCTAGAGTGCGTGCCACATCCCGGAGATCCGGATCAACGGCTTCAATAGCGGCTCGGGTCGATCCGAAGACCAGCGGCAATGCCACAATGGTGGCCGCTACCACCGCCCCCTGCCAGGTGAATACAAGGTTGATTCCAATACTCTCAAGCCACGCTCCCAGGGGTGACTGTGCGCCTAGAAGCACCAGCAGGTAATAGCCGAGGACGGTCGGTGGGAGAACGAGCGGAAGGTTTACCGTCGCATCCGTGATGTTGGCGGCGGCGCTGTGGCGACGAGCGAGAAGCGCCGCGAGCGCGATGCCAAAAATGAGCGCGAAGATCGTAGCTAGGCCGGCCACTCGCAAGGACAAGAGCAATGGAGAAACCAAGGGCTTATCCTTCTCCTGCGATCAGTCCGGATTTCTCATACACTGCTTGAGCTTTCGGACTTGAAAGGAATTTCAGGAAGCGTTCGGCCTGCTCCGGCAGACGAGTGTCGCTGTGGATGGCAACCACGTGCTGAATGGGATCATACAGCTCCTGGGAAAGCTCCGAACCTTGAAGATCCAAGCTTTTGGCAATAGACAATGCGATCAAGCCGGCATCCGTGTTTCCTGTTTGGACGAGAAGCCCTGCCTGACGGACGCTCTCGCCATACACGAGCTTGGGAAGGACTTCGATCTCCACGCCGGTACGAAGCAGAGCCTGAGCAGCGGCCATTCCGTACGGCGCGTGGCGCGGGTTGGCAATCGCCACATCACGGACGATCGGATCCGCTAAATCTTCGACAGAATTTAGCGCAAACCCAAGCTCCGGCGCAACAACCAGAATCAGGACTCCTTGCGCAAATGCCAGCCGCGATTCTTCATCCAGGAGCCCTTCAGCAATCAACTCGTCTACGTGGAGCGCATCCGCCGAAGCAAAGAGGTCAAACGGAGCTCCATTTCGAATTTGCTGGGAAAGGTTGCCGGTCGAACCATATGAAAAGACTACGGTCTCGCCGGTTTCATCCTCGTAAATTTGGCCTAGCTCATCCAGAATGGGTGCCAGGCTGGCGGCCGCAGCTACCGTCAAGGGATCGACTCGGGTGGCGGTTGAACAGGCTGCGGCTAGCAACAGCAAAGCCGCGGGGAGCATCCGACGGAGATTCACAGCGTGAGGGAATCTAACACATCTGTTTGCTGCTCCAGATCAGATCGTGCTTGACCGCAGAACGATTCACAAATGCAGTTCTTCAGAGAATCGTCAGCATCCAGACGAAAGAACGTCGCAAGCGTTGACACCGCAGGAAACGGCGACTTACAATCCCCTAGTCCGAGGAACCTGATCATGGCTGTTCCCAAGTCGGGGCGAGAAGTGCGGCTAACCGCAATGTCGTCCTGCGCAGGTTGAGCTTCTAAGCTTCCTGCGGAGACGCTGGCGCAGGTTCTGCAGCCAGTTCAAAAAGTATTCGAGCACGTTCAAGCCCCTGAAATGCTGGTCGGCCTTAACGCGCCAGATGACGCAGCAGTATGGCGGTTAGATGAATCGCGGGTCCTGGTCGTCACCACAGATTTTTTTACACCAGTGGTTGACGAGCCTTATCAATTTGGCGCAATAGCGGCTGCAAATTCGCTCTCTGATATCTACGCCATGGGAGCCAGGCCGTTTATGGCGCTCAATATCGCGGCCATGCCGGTTGACCTGGACCCCGACATCATCAGCGAGATCTTTCGGGGAGGAGCGGAAAAGGTCAAGCAAGCGGGCGCGGTAATTGCCGGAGGGCATTCGGTCCAGGACAAGGAGCCCAAGTACGGATTGGTAGCTCTGGGAATGGCTGATGAGAAGAAACTGTTCACTAAAGATCGGGCGCGGCCGGGCGACATTCTGGTGCTTACGAAACCACTGGGAACAGGCGTAACGACCACCGCCCTGATTAGAGACAAAGGCACTCCAGAACACGAAGAAGAGGCCGTGAAATGGATGACACTACTCAATAGCGCCGCTAGTGAGCTCGCGAAGTTGGTAGGGGTGCGCGCGGCGACCGATATCACCGGCTTTGGCCTCATCGGGCACGGAATTGAGATGGCAGAAGCTTCTGATGTGGATCTCGAAATTCATTTTCAACAGGTGCCGTTCTTTTCAGGCGCTGGCGACTATGCGAAACTGGGAACATTCCCCGGTGGAACGTTGGACAATCAGAAGTTCTTTGGGGATCGAGTGGAGTTTGAGGCTGGGATCATGGAGGCGGAACAGCTGCTGCTCTTCGACGCCCAGACCTCAGGCGGCCTGCTCCTGGCCGTCCCTGAAGAGCAGATCGATGGAATGGCAGATCGTGCAGCCAGCGATGAAATACCTTTCTGGCGCATTGGGACCGTGCGCAATGGATCGGGCAAGCTAATCGTGCGTAAATAGCGTAGGAATCTGGAGGAAAGATGGCGAAAGTCACAATTATTGGGGCTGGTCAGACCGGTGCGACCACTGCTCATTGGCTAGCGGAGCGGGAAATCGCGGACCTGGTACTGGTGGACATCGTCAAGGGCATGCCGCAGGGCAAAGCGCTTGACATGATGCAGGCCATGCCGGTGATCGGTTCCGACGTCAAGATCGTCGGCACGAACGACTTTAAGGACACCGCCGATTCCGATATCGTCGTGATCACCGCCGGGCTCCCGCGTAAGCCGGGAATGAGCCGCGATGATCTGCTTGAGGCTAATACCAACATCATGCGGTCTTCGGTTGAGAGTTCTCTGGAGGCTTCGCCGGACGCGATCTTGATCATCCTCACCAACCCGCTGGATGTGATGTCTCAAGCGGCGATGATATTCGGGGGGCTGCCCCGTGAGCGAGTCATTGGCCAGGCAGGAATTCTCGATTCAGCCAGAATGCGTGCCTTCGTGGCGCAGGAACTTGAGATCAGCGTGCAGAACATTCATTGCTATGTCCTTGGCGGCCATGGAGATTCGATGGTGCCGCTAACCCGACACTCGAATGTAGCGGGCGTGCCGCTGAATATAATCTTGAGCCCCGAGCGGCTAGAGGCAATCGTCGAAAGAACCCGGAAGGGCGGGGGTGAGATCGTTGGTCTGCTTAAGACCGGAAGCGCGTTCTATGCGCCTTCGGCTGCGCTGGCACAGATGGTGGATGCAATTCTGAGCGATCGGCACCTGGTGGTGCCGGCCTCGGTTTATTTGGATGGAGAGTACGGGCAATCAGGAATTTTCTTTGGGGTCCCGGCACAGTTGGGAGCGAAAGGCCTGGAGAAGATTATTGAGTACGACCTGAACGATGAGGAAAAGGCCGCGCTGGAAGCATCCGCCAAACATGTTAAGGAGACCATCGAGGAATTAGAAGCTAGGGTGAAGGCGTAGGCGCGTCGGCTGAACCCGACCAGGTGAAGACTCGCCGTACGCTGCCGGCCCCAGTGGATGTGTAGCGCGGATCGCCGGTGGCGGATGTTCCTGCCAGACGGACCGGCTCTATCCACCAGCGTAGGACATGCGGGACGATGCCAGAGGGCCGAAATTCGGTCGGGATGATGTACTTGGTATCGGTCACGTAATCGATGATCATCTTGCTCCCTGATCCGATCATCTGCTCCGTTACATCAACCACGTTAATTCGGTAGAACTCCCCTTCGCGAAGGGCCCCCACGGCCGCCCATTGCAGGCTGACAATGTCGTTGGCGAGTGTGAAGGGTTCCCCATCCCGCGGCAGCAGCAGGTTTGGCGCTGGGTACGGCGGCGGTAGGGTCGGCGTCGGAGTAGCGCCTCCTACGGTCAGCCGCTCACAGAGCGGAATGACCAGACGTTGCCCCTCGAACACGGTATCGCTGACCAGACCGTTGTAGTCCTTGATGGATTGCATCAAGACGTTGTAGTTTTGGGCAATCGCAAAAAGCGAATCGTTCGCGACCACCGTGTAGTTGTCCTTGGGACAGGCGGCTTCGGTCGCTTCTGCCGGGGCAAGGGTATTGGTAGGCTCGGGGGTTACGGTTGCGGTCGGATGCGGCACCAGGATTTCGGTCCCTACCGACAGCAGACATTCGGTTCCCAAATTGTTGATTTCGATCATAGATCGCACCGTTATATCGAAGAAGAATGCAATCCCGCCGCAGGTATCCCCTTCAACTACGGTGTAGCGGATAGGGGGCCGCGGAGTGACGGTTGGCACGGGAGAGGCGGTCGGAGTGGCGGACGGCGTCAGAGATTGGGTAGCTGTTGCCGTTGGGGTTCCGGTTGGCGTCTCGGCGGCTGCCGCAGGAAAGAAGGTCCGGCTGGCCCCAAACGTCAGCCCAGCGGTTACGAGCGCTAGCACTCCAACTAGAAGAAGCGCCAGTCTCAAATCTAGGCTGACCTGACGTTTGGGAGGCTCAGCCGCGCCGATGGCAGCGCCGCTCAATTCGGTACCGCATACCACGCAGCGCGAAGCACCGGGGCTAAACCGGGTACCGCAAGTAGGGCATAAGGAAGCAGAGGCTTCAGACATTAGGAAGGGGCCGGCGCATTATACCAATGCGGGCAGTTTTGAAGTTCAAGGCTTTTAGGCGAGCATCCTACTGGGAAGTTGAGCCAGAATCGCCTTCGAGCCCGAGGGCGGGCGCTATTCTCACCATCGACTCGAGCACATTTCCGATGTGCTCCCACAACTCGATACCCAGGGCTTCTGCTCCATGGGCAATATCTTCTCGGCTCACGTTTGCCGCGAAACGTGCGTCCTTCCATTTCTTCTTGATCGATTTTGGCTTGACGTCGAGAATCGATTTCGAAGGACGGACGAGTGCAACCGCGGTCAGCAGCCCGGTGATTTCATCACAGGCAAATAGTGCTCGCTGCATATTAGATTCGCGCGGCAAACCAGTGTGCTCCGCATGACTCAAGATACAGGTCACAACCACTTCCGGCACACCTCGCTCCCTGAGGATCGGCGCTCCTTCCTGGGGGTGCTCCTCCAGGGTGGGGTGGATCTCCCAATCGAAATCGTGCAGCAGGCCAGCCAGCATCCAATCCGCGGGTTCCTCCCCAAAGCGAACTGCGTAGTCTTCCATGGCCGCTTCGACGGCTAGCATATGACGAACCAGGCTCTGGTTGTCTACATACTCGTCGAGAAGGGCGACCGCTTGCTCACGATTCATCGAGTTCAGGTGAGCCTGGCGATGAAGATCTCCACCAATGCCACCAGCGTAGCGAGTATCTCCCTCGTTTCCCAGTACTGAAGGGCGCGTGGACTGTACGGGCGTAAATCCGCCGATACCCCAACTGCATCGATTCCAAGCCCATCGCATATCGCCAGCGCCCGCGGGAGATGGTAGTCCTGAGTGATCAGGAGAGCCTGCTCGATCCCGAAAGTGGATATTGCGCGCTGGCAGGTGGTAAAGGTCCGAGTGCCTAATCCATCGGTCACAATCGCCTCCGGAGGTACGCCGAGCGATTCGGCAACCTCCCGCATCGCGCTTGGCTCGCTATAGCCTTCCAGGGTCTCGTAGCCACTCAATAACAGCGAATCGACTTTGCCTTCGGAAAATAGTTGGGCTGCAGCCGCCACCCGGTCGTACAGTACTGTTGTGGGTCCGCCATCGCGCCGCAAGCCGGCACCAAATACAATTCCAACCGGCGCATGGGGTGCATCAGCGATATCCACTATGCTGTCGACATATCGGCGCTCGACCATCCGCTTGGGCGCCCACAGCGCCAGCAATGCAGCAAACGCGCCCAATATCAATCCGGCTCGTAACACGGCGGCATTTTACCGTAACACGACCAAAAACTAGCGTGGCCCCGAAGGTATGAAGACCTACTCCACTCTAGACTCTAATTGATATAATCAATCCTATGAATACCCTTTATCGAGAACGAGCCGATGTTGGAACTTCAGAATTCTTGAATTACCTGGTCGAGCTGAATGCTGAACCGGGCACCCGGCTGCCACCGATCAATGACCTGGCGGTCATACTCGGAATTAGCTCGGGGAAGCTCAGGGAGCAGTTGGAAGTCGCCAGAGAGCTGGGCCTGGTTGATGTTCGGCCAAAAACGGGGATCCGTGTGCGTGGCTTCTCGTTTTTCCCGACTGTCCAAACTGGCCTGCGCTTTGCCATGGCACTGGATCGGTCGTATTTCAGCCAATATAGTCGACTCCGCAATCGAACTGAGGCCTCCTTCTGGCATGAAGCCGTGGAATTGCTTCGCGCGGAGGACAAAGCCTACCTGAAGGAATTGATGGAGCGGGCTTGGAAAAAACTGGAGGGGGATCCGATCCAGCTGCCTCATGATGAACATCGCGAGCTTCACCTGACGATCTATTCCAGGCTCAACAATGTCTTCGTGCTCGGTTTGCTCGAAGCCTATTGGGATGCATACGAAGCGGTTGGCCTGGATCGATATGAGGATTACACATACTTGCGTGAAGTCTGGAATTATCATGGTCAAATGGTAGATGCCATCCACAATGCCGAGTTCGACAAGGGGCATGAGGCACTTGTGGAGCACAACGCGCTGTTGAGAACTCGACCTCAAGTGCACCCAAACGGCCCGGAGTAGAGGCGCCAGAATGACAGAGCAACAGAAGCAAGTGATCAACGACTTTTCAATGGTGGTAGCGACCGCCAACGGCTCCGGCAGCCAGACTTCAAACATGGCCCTCATCCGTGCGTTGTTTCGGATGGGGATCCCGGTCAGCGGTAAGAATCTATTCCCATCCAATATTCAAGGTCTGCCGACCTGGTTTACCATTCGCGCGAGCAGTGACGGCTACACCGCCAGGAGAGATACGATCGAAATTCTGGTGGCCATGAACCTTCCCACGTTTGCCGAGGATCATGCCGGCTTGTCGCCCGGTGGCGCGTGTTTCTACGCCGATGATTTGCCCAAACCTCAGGCGCGTGACGACATCGTCTATTACCCAATGCCAATCAAAGAGCTCGTCAAAGAGGTCAGCCCCCCTAAGGATTTCCGGGATTATGTGGCCAACATGGGTTATGTGGGCATCGTTTCAGAGATCTTGGGCATCGATCTAGACGCCGTGCGAGGTGCACTCTTGACCCATTTCAAGGGTCGAGAGAAGCCGGTCGAGCTAAATATGTCGATGATCACCCTCGCCGCGAGCTGGGCCGAAGAAAACTTGGAGAAGCAGGATCCCTACGTCGTTCAGGCGGAAGACAAGACTGCGGGAAAAATTCTCATGGAAGGAAATACCGCAGGCGCGCTGGGGGCGATCTATGGAGGGGTTTCATTTGCCTCCTGGTACCCGATCACACCCGCCTCCAGTTTCGCGGATGCCGTTCGAGAATACCTGCCAGAGCTGCGCAAGGAAAATGGAAAGAACACGTATGCGGTGATTCAGGCCGAGGATGAGCTTTCTGCGATCGGCATGGCAATTGGAGCAGGCTGGGCCGGCGCGCGGTCCATGACGTCTACTTCGGGCCCTGGGATCTCGCTGATGGCAGAGTATGTGGGGTTGGCTTTCTTTGCCGAAATCCCAATCGTGATCTGGGATGTACAGCGGATGGGCCCCAGTACGGGCCTGCCCACAAGAACCTCGCAAGGCGATGTGATGTTTGTTCGATATCTAGGTCACGGCGATACCAAGAACGTGATCTTATTGCCGGGCAGCGTTGCGGAGTGCTTCGAGTTCGGGTGGCGGGCATTCGACGTCGCTGAGCGACTTCAGACCCCGGTGTTTGTGCTGAGCGATCTAGACCTTGGAATGAACATGTGGATGTCGGAGCCATTCGATTACCCGGATGAGCCGATGGACCGCGGCAAGGTGCTGACCGCCGATCAGCTTGAGGAATTAGGGGAGTTTGCTCGCTACCGGGACGTTGACGGCGACGGTATTGCCTACCGAACACTGCCGGGGAATGAGCATCCCTTGGCCCCATGGTTTGCCCGCGGCACCGGCCATGACGAAAGCGCCGTGTATAGCGAGCGGCCAGACGACTGGGAACACAATATGGAGCGGCTGCTCCGCAAATCAGAGACCGCACGCGAATTGGTTCCGGGTCCGGTTCTTCATGGATCCGGGAAAGCACGGGTTGGGCTCATTTATTATGGTTCAACAGAGACTGCGGTTCAGGAGGCACGCGATCGTCTGGAGCATGGGTCAGAACTCGACACAATGCGGATTCGAGGCGTCCCGTTTAATTCCGAGGTTGTGAAATTCATCAACGATCACGAAGAGGTGCATGTGCTGGAAATGAACACCGATGGGCAGATGCACAAATTGCTACAGCTTGAAGTGCCCGAACAAGCCGCAAAGCTGAACTCGCTGACTCACAACAACGGCTTGCCGCTGACTGCGCGTTGGATCGCCGAATCGTTAGTCGATCCCAAGAGAGGCTGAGATGGCAACTACAGTAGAGACACGCAAAGCAAAGGTCAATACAGTCGGACTGGCTAAAGCTGAATATAAAGGTAAGCCCTCGACCATGTGCGCGGGCTGCGGACACAATTCCATCTCCAGTCAGATCATCAACGCCGCCTACGAGCTCTCGCTCAACCCTTATGAGATCATCAAACTTTCGGGAATCGGGTGCTCTAGCAAGACCCCAGCCTATTTCCTGGGGAGATCGCATGGGTTCAACAGCCTTCATGGAAGAATGCCCTCGCTTGCCACCGGTGCGTTGGTCGCGAATCGATCGCTCAAGGCCATCGGGGTCAGCGGAGATGGTGACACCGCCAGCATCGGCATGGGTCAGTTTATTCACCTGGTACGCCGAAATGTGCCGATGGTGTACATTGTCGAAAACAACGGAGTCTACGGACTGACTAAGGGTCAATTTTCGGCCACCTCAGATCATGAGCAGACACTAAAATACGCCGGTCTGAACCCCTTTATGCCAGTGGACATATGCATGCAGGCACTGACTTCCAACGGTGGATTTATCGCGCGCTCCTTCGCGGGTGATCCCAAGCAGATTACGGAGCTGATCAAAGCCGCGCTGAGCTTTGAGGGAACCGCTGTGCTGGACATCATCAGCCCCTGTGTGACGTTTAACAACCGGGATGAATCAACAAAGAGCTACAGCTGGGGACGAGAGCACCAGGACCCGCTGCACGACGTGACCTACGTTGCGAAGCAGGATGAAATCCAGGTCGAATATGAGGCAGGTGAGACGACCGAGGTCAAATTACACGACGGGTCATCGCTGATGCTCAAGAAGATCGATGAGGAATACGATCCGACTGATCGCGCCGCCGCCATTCAGCTGCTAGAGCGCGCACGCGAGAATCAAGTGCTTGCCACCGGACTGATCTACGTCAACCCAGACCAGCCTAGCCTCCAGAATGCTGAACAGATGATCGAGCGCCCACTCTCCGGGCTGACGGAAAGTGAGCTCCGCCCAACAGAAGACAGCCTGCAAGAAGTGCTCGAAGGCTTCAAGTAGCTCCGCGACCGATCCGTACGGACACCAGGCCGCCCCGCAGGAAGCGCTCAAAGGCTTCAAGTAGCTCCGCAACCCATCCAACCGTATAATCGCCGCCTGATCTAGGACCAGCTTCAGGAATGGAAGAATCGAAAGGTACCGCGCGCACTTTAAGCCGACTGGCGGCCGGCGTCTTTGGATTGATATTCGCTATTACCCTGCCGCTAACCCTGGTTGCCTTTGCATGGGGGAGCGTGCTCTTCTCTGTCGAACAAGTTACCGAAATCTTTACCGATGAGCTGGTGGGTTCCGGAGCCCTACAGGAGATCGCCATCGAAGTTATGCTGGATCAGGTACCCCGCGGGGGGGAAGACATTGCAGCCGGGATATTGGACTTTCTCGGAAGGCAGCGATTAGACGAGATATTAAGGGAGCTGTTCCCTGCGGAATGGGCGGAAGCCCAGGTTCGAACCAATATCGAGAGCCTGTACACATGGCTCGATAATGACCGTCCCGCTCCTCAGCTGTTTCTAAATGTACAACCGCTCAAGGACCGCCTTTTGTCAGGCGGTGCCGAGCAACTGGCGACTATCGTGGTGAGCTCCTGGCCGGCTTGCACGCTGGAGCACGTGGCAATCTTGCTGCAGGAAGGCATTCCTCGTGGGGAGCTACCGGCTTTTCTCTGTCAGCCGCCCGAACCGCTGCTAAGTACCGTGATCGTGGTAGCCACGGACTTGGTCCTGCGCCAGGTTAGTGAGCTTCCTTCGAGGGTTGAATTTGGCGAAGGGGGCTCCACAGAAACGACTCCTCAAGAACTCATGGAATTCAAAAATAGCATGCGCACATTGCGAGCGTTCTCCCGTGC
>CAYZXF010000223.1:0-8899 GCA_964482355.1 uncultured Anaerolineaceae bacterium
AACTCGGCTCAGGCCGCATTCTCTGGCGGATCTTGCTCGAACAAAGCCGCCTGGAGGCGGCGAGTGGAGAAGCGGTCAGGGCATCCGAATTTGGCGCAGAGGCCAAAACGGCGGTGTCTGGAATCATCGAGACACTTAGCGACCCAGAGCTTCGTCGGAGTTTCGAGTCACTGCCAGACGTACAGGAGGCTCTTACGGCTTAAGCTGCATCTGCGGATCGCCCCCTTAGACTGCATCTGCGGATCGCCCCCCTAAAGCTGAATCTGCGGTTCGCGTCCTAGGTTGCGTCTACGGTTCGCCCCCTCGTGTATCATTGATTTACAGATCCTATTCGCTCTGAGGAGACCCCTAATGGACACTATTTCGTACCTCCGTGAAGATATGCGCTTGACACATGAGTGGCAAGAGCAAACAATGCAAGACGTCACCCAGGAGCAGCTCGACTGGCATCCTCCAGGCAATGCTAATCCCTTGGGCGCGACCTATGCCCACGCGGTGGTTGGCGAAGACGCTATGGTCCATGGAGTACTAGTGGGCGACCAGCCGCTGTTCGAAGGCGAGTGGAAAGGAAAGACGGGCATCAGCGATCCGCGTCCGAGCTCTGAATTTGAGTGGGCACGCGAAGTCAAGGTGGACCTGGAGGCCGCGCGGAAATATGCAGATGCCGTGTATAGTTTTACCGATAAGTACCTGGCTTCACTAGAGCCGTCCGATTTAGATCGTGTGCTGGATCTTTCCGGGATGGGGTTTGGTGAAAAGAAAGTTGCCTGGGTTTTCAGCGCGTTTCTCAGCGGCCATGCCAGCAACATGACGGGAGAGATTTCCACCCTTAAGGGCTTGCAGGGTGCCAGGGGCTACCCCGGGTAGCCCGTTCGCTCGTTCGATGAGAACGCTCCCAAGACTGGAAAACTAAAAACTTGGCGAAACCTGTCATTCTGACCGTCGATGACGAGCCGCAGGTATTGAACGCGGTCGAGCGCGACCTGCGCAAGCACTACCGCGGTGAGTATCGAATCATCAAGGCCGGCTCCGGGGCTGAGGCCCTTGAGGCGGTGCAGGGACTCAAGCGCCGCAATGACCCCCTGGCGCTCTTTCTTGCTGACCAACGCATGCCGAGTATGACCGGAACCGATTTCTTGGCGGAGGCCATGCTGCTCTATCCTGAGGCCCGCAAGGTTTTGCTCACCGCCTACACAGACACGGAAGCCGCCATCGACAGCATCAACACCATCGGCCTCGATCACTATTTGATGAAGCCGTACGAGCCGCAAAATCTCTATGAAGTGCTGGACGATTTGCTCGAGGTTTGGAATGCGGATGTGGAGCTTCCTTACGACGGAATTCGAGTGGCCGGCACCCTGTGGTCCCCGAGTAGTCATTCCGTAAAGGATTTTCTAGCTCGCAATCGGATTTCTTATCAATGGCTGGACATTGAGGCCGACCCAATTGCTCGAGAGTTGGTGGATGCCGCCGAGCCCGGCGGGCACCGGCTTCCGGTCGTGTTCTTCCCGGACGGGGAGGCGCTCATCGAGCCTGACAACCGAGCCTTGGCGGAAAAGGTCGGACTGCAGACGGAGGCCAAGGAGACCTCGTACGATCTCATCATCATTGGCGGCGGCCCGGCCGGCCTGGGGGCCGCCGTTTACGGCGCCTCGGAAGGCTTGAGCACGGCCATGATCGAGCGGCACTCGACTGGGGGCCAGGCCGGCACCAGCTCACGCATCGAGAACTATTTGGGTTTTCCAAAGGGGCTTACCGGCGCGGACCTGGCCAGCCGCGCCGACGCGCAGGCCAGGCGCCTAGGAGCAGAAATTCTGACCGCCGTCGAAGCGACGAAGGTGGAACTGGACGGCAACTACCGGGTTGTAGCGTGTTCGGGCGGCGACGAGTTGGTCTGCCGCGCGCTGCTCATAGCCACCGGAGTGACCGTCACTGAGCTCAAGGTGCCCGGGGTCGCTGACCTTGCGGGCCGCGGCATCTACTATGGTGCCTCGCTGACGGAAGCCGCCTACTACAAGGATCAGCATGTCTTTGTCGTAGGCGGGGCGAACTCGGCCGGCCAGGGGGCAATGGAGTTTTCCCGCTACGCTAGCCAGGTGACGATTTTGGTACGAGGTAGCTCGATGGGCATCACGATGTCTCAGTACCTTGTGGATCAGATCACCGATACCGAAAACATCGATGTCATGACTCGCACTACGGTAGAAGAAGTTAGCGGCGAAGAGAAACTTGAAACGATCACAATAAAGAACAATGATACAGGTGACACCGAGACGTTCCCTGGCGCAGCGCTCTTCATATTCATTGGCGCTCAGCCGCACACCGATTTGGTCGACGAAGTTGTCGAACGCAACAACGCTGGGTTCATTCTGACCGGGTCGGATTTACTCAAAAGCAATGGCGGTCGGAAGATGTGGCCGCTGAAACGCGATCCGTTCCTTCTGGAAACCAGTGTTCCGGGGATATTCGCCGCGGGCGACGTGCGGCAAGGTGCTGTACGACGAGTCGCCTCCGCCGTCGGTGAGGGCGCGATTGCCATCAGTTTCGTTCATCAATATCTGAAGACTGTCTGATGTTTGACTTCCTGCGCACAGTGGATTTGTTCGCCGAGCTTTCGGATCCTGATCTAGAGAGCCTTTGCCTGTACATTGTGGAAGAGCGACTCGCCGCCGGCGAGGAGTTGTTTGCCGAAGGGGACCCGGGAGACAAAGCTTACATTATTCGTGAAGGAAAACTTGAGATCCTTATCTCTTCCGGTGGGCGCGAAGTGCTGGTAGCGGTACGGCATGTGGGGGAAGTCATTGGCGAGTTCGCACTCCTCGACGACGCCCCGCGCAGCGCGACTGTACGCGCTCATGTCGACAGCTCACTGTTCGCAATCGAGAAGGAACACTTTGATGCTCTGATCGATCAAAGCCCTTCAGCTCTCAAGAGCATGCTCCGCACAACGTTGTCCCGACTAAAGGATCAGTCGGACGCACTCTATGAGAGCGAGCGTATGGCAATCTTGGGTACGCTGACGGCAGAGACCGTGCACGATCTCAATAACCCTTCCTCTGCCATCCAGCGCGCCGCCGAGCAATTAGGGCCAGATTTAGACGCTCAGATAGAGGCCCGAACGGAGTTGGAAGGTCTCCAACTAACCGACGCTCAAATGGATATTTTGTTCAAGGAGCGGACCAAGGGCGCCTTGCGCGCCTCGGACGCTCCCGAGCTCGATGCGCTCGCGCGGAGCGACCGTGAAGCCGCCCTCGAACTCTGGTTGGAATCGCGGGGGGTCGAGGATGCCTGGGAAATTGCGCCAACACTGGTTGATGTAGGGTTTGACGAATCTGATCTTTCGCTTCTCGGCGATCAATTTGCTGAAGGGCAGCTGCCACAGGTTTTGGGTTACCTGTCCGGCGATTTCACGGTCCATCATCTAATAGCCGAAATCCTCAGTGCCGCCACCAACATCTCCAATATCGTCAAAGCTTATAAGTCGTACGTGTACTTGGACCAGGCTCCCGTTCAGGGCGTCAGTGTTCATGATGGATTAGACGCCACGCTGTTGATCTTGGGAGGGAAACTTAAGGAGGGCATCAGCGTGCACAAGGAGTATGCTTCGGATCTGCCAGAAATCATGGCATATGGGAGCGAACTGAACCAAGTGTGGACAAACATCATCAAGAACGCTGCAGACGCCATGGATGGTAAGGGAGAAATCATATTGCGTACGCGATCAGACAATGGCTGGGTGGTGGTTGAAATCCAGGACAACGGCCCCGGGGTTCCTCCGGAGTTGCACGAAAAGATCTTTGAAACGGGCTTCACTACCAAATCGCGCGATGAAGGGACCGGGTTAGGCCTTGGCAGCAGCCGCAAGATTGTCGAGGAACGGCACCGAGGGGAAATCAGCCTCACCTCAGAGCCAGGAAACACTCGCTTCGAAATCCGGCTACCGCTAAACTTTGAAGCAATGTGAGGAATGAGATTACAGACCGAAACACCAGACAAGAAAACATCGAGGAAATAAGGTATGGCTCTACAAACAGAAGCGCCGGACAAAAAGACGATATTGGAGCAAGTCAAGGTTCTCGCGGTGGTCGGATTATCGCGACGTGAGAGTCGGCCAGGCTACTACGTGCCGGCCTATATGCATGCCGCAGGCTACCGCATCATTCCAGTGAATCCCTATCTCAAAGAAGCTTTAGGCGAAAAAGCCTATCCGGACTTAGTCTCCATTCCAGAACCGGTGGACATGGTCGTAATCTTTCGACGAAGCGAAGATGTGCCGCCGGTCGTTGACGACGCTATCGAGATCGGCGCCAAGGTGGTTTGGATGCAACTTGGGATCATCAATGAAGAGGCGGCTACTAAAGCCAGGGCGGCCGGCCTGCAGGTGGTCATGGACGCCTGCATTAAGATCGACCACCAGCGGTTGTTCGGAGGATACTAACGGCTCGATCCGATGTTTTGGAATCTCTTTCTCGCCCACCTTCTAGGCGACTATCCGCTCCAGCCCATGTGGTTGGTGCGTTCGAAGTCGCAGATGTGGGGACTGGTACTGCATGGCAGCATCCATTTGCTGACGTTGCTGCTGCTGGTAGGCCCCTTTCGAGGCGAGATCTGGCCTCAGATCCTGGCCCTGGCAATCTTCCACTTCTTTGTTGATGTGGTGAAGTATCGATTAACTGACTCCCATCCAGAGTGGGTGGTCAGCTCCTATTTTGTCGACCAGGCCGTTCACCTGGTATCCATTATCGTGGTGGCCGCCTGGATCGACTCGATCGTACCTGAAGCCGGAGCGGCCTTTAGTACGGCGCTGTTGATAACTGCCTGCGGCTACATTCTTGTTACACACGTCTGGTTTGTTACTGAGAAAACCATCAGCCATGCGGACTCCGATTACAACCAGGAAGTGCAATTGACCCTGTGGCCGCGCATGATCTCGCGGGCCACGTTTCTGACGGTTCTTCTTGCGGTGGGAGCGTTCGGAATCGGGTTGGCGGCTGCGGTCCAGCTCCCTTATTCCAGGGATGCTCGCTGGCGACGCGCTTTGATCACCGACCTTGCGGTTGTCGCGGCCGGGGCGGTATTCATCAGCCTCGCAATCAGCTCCACCTAGCAATCGCCCTCCGCTCGCACACTCTTTATCAATGAGATCTACCCTTACCTCCTTGTTCCAAATTCGCGCCGGCGAGGGCCGCAGCACGCTGCTGCTCATTCTGGTCATGCTGTTGCTGACCATGGGCGGTTCTATTGGTTCGCCAGGCATCAATGCCCTTTTCCTTGCTCGGGTTGGAGTCGAGTTTCTCCCGTACATGTTCATTGCGCTTGCCGGCCTGACTGTCGTGACCACGCTGGCGCTCACCGCACTCCTGGGCCGGCTGTCTAAGAAACGTCTCTACCTGATTTTGCCTGTCGTGCTTGGTCTCTCTCAAGTTGTGGCGCGGTACCTGATCGGCCTCGATCTTGACTGGATCTACCCGGCACTTTGGCTCGGCATGTACTTGTACTGGACCTTGCAGTTTCTCGTCGCCTGGGGTTTAGCGAGCATGGTGTTTGATACGCGGCAGGCCAAGCGGTTGTTCCCGCTTCTGGCCGCCGCTGGCATTCTCGGCACGACCATCGGTGGGTTTGCCACAAAACCGTTGGTGGATGCAGTTGGGGCAGAAAATCTGATTGTCGGGTGGGCGCTCGCGTTCTTTGCTGCCACCTTCGTCATTCGGTTAGCGCTTCAAGATGTGCAAGAAGCTCCGCTGCGCTCGCGTTGGGATCAACCCTCCCTGGTGCGGGACATTCAGAGCGGCTACAAGTTTGTCCGCAAGTCGGAGCTGATGCGCTGGGTATCGGCCGGCGCATTGCTAATGGGCACGCTGTTCTTCTTTGTGGTATTTCCTTTTTCAAAGGGTGTGACCCAGGAATTTCCGGATGAGGATGCCATTGCGGGTTTCATTGGGGTGTTTGAAGGACTGACCACGGCTGTAGCATTTGTGGCTTCCTTGTTTCTTGCCAATCGGATCTACGCCCGAATCGGGTTTATGGGCGCGCTCCTTATATTTCCGGTCATTTATCTGCTGGGATTTAGCGCAACCGCGCTCTATCCGGCGTTCGCCACAATCGCAGCTTTGCGGTTTCTCCAGCTCGTCTGGCGTCTTGGTGTTGCCGACACTGCTTATCAGGCAGTCTTCAACTTGGTGCCCAGCGAGCGGCGAGAGCAGACTCGCGCGTTCATTGACGGCGTGCCCCGGCAAGCGGGCGTGGCTCTGGCAGGAGTGCTGCTCCTAATTGGCGAGAACGTGCTGGATCCAGCTGCCCTTTTCGCGCTCGGAGCAGGAATCTCGGCGATCGCCATTTTCGCCGGTTGGCGAGCATTCCAGGCCTATCGCGGAGCCCTGGCGCAGGCGCTTCATGCAGGTCAACCGCATATGTTTTTCAGCGAAGAGCAGCCCTTTGGTGGCTATCAGAACGACGCCTCTGCGGTGGAAGTTGTTGTAGCTGGGATGTCGGATTCAGATCCTGCCGTACGACGCGTATCGGCCGAAATATTAGGCAACCTGCCGGTGCCCGAAGCCTCGCAAGCGTTGGTGGATGCGCTTGATGATCCTGACCCCGAGGTGCGCGCTGCGCTTTTGCGATCGCTTGCCAGAGCTGAAGATACATCCGCACTGCTCGACGTAACGACTTGCCTGGCAGATTCGGAACCCGAAGTTCGGCTCGAAGCGGTGGAAACCTTGCATGCGCTTGCTGGATATCCGAAAGGATTGCTGGCTCAGCTGGAGCCGCTCCTGCTCGATCCAGCTCCTGAGGTGAGAAGCTGCGTAGCGATTACGATTCTCAAGGGCGGTCCGCACCCTAGCGCTCCAGCAGTTCTGGAGGAAATGGGCAGCGCTCAGGAGCCAAGCACCCGGGTTGTGGTTCTCGAGGCGCTCGAAAGCTGGGGCGATCCCTGGGGTTGGGATTTCGCTGTGGCTTCTATGGGCGATGATCATCCATCGGTGCGCCGCGCCGCCTCACAAGCGATGGCTAGCATCGATCCGACGGCCAGCTTAGGTATGCTAATCGAGAGCTTCGGCGATGAGGACCACTCAGTCCGGCAATCGTCAGCAGTGGCTGTCGGCCGAATTGGCCCGACCGCCCTGCCATTCGTTGCAGATGCTCTTGATCGACCTGATCTTGAATCGGGGGCTCTGCTGGCCTTGGAGCAGCTGCCGACCCACAGCGAGCAAGGCAGGATTCACAGCTATTCTGAAAGGATCGCTGAGCGCGCTGCGCACTATGACGGGTTGTGGGTCAGTACCAGGGCGTCGCACGGGCTTGAGGTCGAACTGTTTGCCCACTCGCTGCGCAAGTACTCTTTGCAGCATGCGCGGCATGCCTTGCAGGCAGTCGGCTTGATGACCGACCCCGGGGAAGTTTCCCTGGCGCTCGAAAATCTAGAGAGCCGTGATGTGAATCAACGCGCCAATGCGCTGGAAATCCTCGATTCGCTGGGGCATCGGGATGTCATCTCTGTTCTTATACCGATCTGGGAAACATCCCGGGAATCGGAAACCACAGACGGATTGCGCGCCTCGATTGTGGTCGCTATCGAAGACGATGACCCCTGGCTAAGAGCGTGCGCCGCGCTCGCCGCGAGTGCCATCGAAGATGGCGAGCTCGACCCGACGCTAAACAATTTGCTTAAATCCGATCCGGACCCGCTTGTGCGGGAGGCTGCACAGCGCAGCCTTGATGGAGGCTCAGATATGAAGGTTCTTCCGACGCTATCGATCATGGAGCGCATCCTGTTTCTGCAGCGGGTGCCAATGTTTTCCGAACTACCTCCTGTGGAATTAAAACAGGTAGCGGCCGTCGCATGGGAAAATTTTTACACCGAGGGCGACTTGATCGCGCGCCAAGGGGAGACCGGGGACGCGATGTTCATCATCGTGGAGGGCGAGGTCAAGGTTTATGCAGAGGAGACGGACGAGGAGCTCGCTTTGCGCGGACCCGGGGAGTATGTAGGAGAGATGTCGATCATCAGCCAGGAGCCACGGATGGCTTCGCTGCGCGCCGCCGGGGACGTACGTATGCTGTGTATTGGTCAGAAAGAATTTGAAGGAATTATTCGCGAGCGGCCTGAGACCAGCCTGGCGGTGATGCGGGAGTTGATCGTACGGCTCAAAGAGGCGCAGGCTGGCCAGGCAGCCTAGCCCCGCAATGCATCCTCTGGACGAGCCTTTAGCTCTCTAAGAATCCGGATCGCGATGTCTTCCATCTCTTCACCAGTCCCTTGCGCCCATGCGGACTGATACTCGTCAGGATCCAGCTCTCGTTCTAGCTCCGCGCGAAGAGTCTCGGCCTCCTCACGGAGGCTCGCTTCCCTAAATAATGCGTGCTGGTCGATCTGCGGATGGTGGAGCACCGCAGCGACGGATTCAACTGCTTGCTCGCCCTGGCCCTGGGATTTCCAGACTGCGGCGATGTCGATTAGATTCGCCAACGTTTCTCGAATCTGGCCGGTGTCATAACTTATGCGAAGGCTTAGCGAGTAATTCTTCTCAGCCTGGTCGGGTTCGTTCAGGAGCGTATCAATACGGGCCAGGTTGCTGTAGGTGTACTGCAACCCTCGAAGATACGAGACCGAGCGCAATGGATCTAGCATCGAGTGATAGATATCCCTCGCTTCGGCCAAATCACCCCGCGTAGTTGCCAAACCCGCGCGCAGTTGTCCACTCCAGAAAGATCCCCAGGGATCGTCTGCCACTGCTTCCAGTTCGCGGGCGGTCTCCAGATAGCGCTCGCATTCCGCCACGTCGCCCATCACAAAACTTGCTCCCGCCGCGCCGTTTACTCCATTGAGCTCCCACCACTTGCTTCCGGTCAAGACTCCGACTTCGATCAGCTCTTTCCATGTTTGCTTCGCCTTCGCTGG
>CAYZXF010000224.1:0-4500 GCA_964482355.1 uncultured Anaerolineaceae bacterium
TTCAGAATTTCACAATGTACGCCAGTAGCGAACCCTGTGCGATGTGCTCCGGCGCGATCTATTGGGGAAGCATCGGCCGTGTGGTCTACGGTTTGAGCCAAGAGCGTTTCTATTCCCTTGTGGGTGGGCTTGAGGAACGGCTGACCTTAGCATTTCCCTGTCGTGAGGTCCTGGCTCGAAGCGACCGAACGATTGAGGTTGTTGGGCCTGCCTTGGAGGATGAGGCAGCCCGAGTTCACGACGGAAACTGGTCGTAGAGTGTTCAACTCAGTGTGGTTCGCCTCCAGGCCCTACAGGGTACTGGGCGAGAACGAGAAGATGAATGACCGCAAATGCAGTTGAGGGATCAATGAATACCGATAACTTTCAACTAGAAAAGGTCGGCTATCAGATCGTCGACAATTTTCTAAGTGCGGAGGAATGTCAGTCCCTGTTGGGAAGGATCAATGAATTTCGCGAGCAGAATACGCTCCCCGAAATTCACAGACCGACGAAAGGACGTTCCCTGCGCTACCATGTCATCAGCGGTAATCAGATCCAGGAAAGCCTTCCTGGAATTTGGGAACTTTACACGGGCGAGGTCAATGATCTGGTCAACGAGTCGATCGACTTTCCGCTAGAACCTCTGGCAAACACCCGCGCGGGGGTCAACGTCAATCTCATGCGCCCGAATCAGTCCTCGTACCGCTGGCACTACGACCGTGCCTGTGTCACAGCCATCGTCTATCTAAATGAAGTGGAGGGGGGCGATACCGAGCTGTATCCCAACTACCGAATATTGCTAGAGAAAGGTAAGAACACCGCCGTCCAGCGAGCTCTGGATAGTTTCATTCAAATCAGGCCAATCCGGAACGTGTTTGGGAACCTGGTTCGGGTCTCACCCAAAATCGGCCGACTGGTCATGATGCGCGCGGACCGGTGCTGGCATAGCGTGCGATCTGTACAAGGTGACCGCGAGCGGGTCAACATCATTGCCTCCTATGACCTTCCGGGAACAGAATTTTCCACGGAGGAAGGGTTGGATTCCTATCTATACACGCAGGAAGAACAGCAGTCTGCCGATCCGAATTACGGTTGAGCTTCTCTAGTTGTGAGCACTCTATCGCCCAAGTACTTCTATACAGCTGACAGCTGGGACGAATCAGAATGGCTCGATATCGTCTCGGTTGAATACGAAGCGCTTGTTTCAGCGTATCCGTTCGACACCAAATTTCGAGAGCTTGCAGAAGGGGGCCGACTCAATGTGCTCGACGTCGGCTGCGGATCTGCCTTATTTCCTCGTTACCTTGAACCAACTTTGGGCGACGGCATCCACCTTACCTGCGACCTGCTTGATGTGTCGGATCGCAGCCTGCAGCACGCTCACGATGTCCTGACAAACTTAAAGCATTTCAGTCCTAGGCGAAGCATCTCGACGCTGATCGAAGACATTCCAGATGCGATTCCTGTGGTGGAACCACCTTATGACGCGATTTGGGCCATTCACTCCTTGACTACGGTCAACGTGGATCAAATGCCGTCTGTTTTCCGACACCTGCTGCAGCTGCTGTCAGAAAGCGGTCGGCTATTAATCTATCAGCTGACCGCCAATTCCTCGTATCAGATGCTCCACCAAATCTACCGTGAGCAGGTCTCCCATGAGGTCCTTCGATTTATGGAGTTCGAGGACACCAAACGCATTCTTGAGTCGCTCCCCATAAAGTACGAAGTAATCGAGCTAAAGTTTGATCACGAGCTACCGCTCAATGAGCCAGAGCTCGTGGAACATTATTTACGAAAGTGCGTTCTCGACGAGACTATCGACGCGCAGCGAGTGTTCGGCGATGTGCTGCCTCGTTTTGAACAGGATGGACTTTACCGCCTCCCGCAAACTGTTAACTTTATTTCGGTGGAGAAGCAATGATCCCGCTATCTGGTGAGTATTACGTAGAGTGCAACGATGTGTTCCGCCGCACCACCAATCAATCGGAGCACATGCTCGCAGAGACGCGCAAATTTGTAGAGGGTCGATCCGACTTGCGCATCCTGAGCGTAGGTTCCGGCGTGGGGTTATTTGAGATTCCGATGCTTCGGATGCTTGAAGACAATGTTGCGAGCTTCGATGGAGTTGATGTAAACGAACACGCCTGCCGGATATTGCAGGAAAAGCTGGATCAAGCATTTGGCGATTCTTTGAATTTCAAGGTAGAGCATCGCTCCTTTCAAAAGTACCGGACCGATCATCGATTTGAGATCGTTCTCTTCAATCACACCTTCGAATACCTGAGCGGGGATCGGCTGAGCTGGATCCAGAAATCGCGAGATTTGTTAGTTGAAGCTGGCAATGTCCTGATTTTCAGCCCCAATCGCGGCGGGATCAATCGGTTCTATGAAGAGGTGTTCGCACCGTGCTTCTCAGAAGATCTTGATCATTTGCTTACGCACGTTGGCATGGAACATTCGACCATCGCGATCGAAGGAGCGTGTGACGTAGCTTTGCTCACCGTCAGCGACGACGATCCAGACAAAATGCGATTGCTCAGCTTTCTCACTCAAGCCGATTGCCGAGATTTGCCACCTGCAAAACAACGGGAATTGGCTGACTACTATCTGTCGCTCAGCGGCGATGAATCCTCGATCATCCCCCATCCCGCCACGCTTTTTGTGTTGTGAGCCGCAGCACGCTTCCAAGTGATTCCGCCCAAGACAGGCTGGCAGAGTTCCTACGTCGACAATATCCCGACCTGGAGGGACTGAAGATTCTTGAACTGAGTGAGCTCGGTGAAGGCTGGGAGACCGATCTTTTCCGCTTGATGCTTACGGGAACTCAAAATGGGGAGCCTGAAAGTCTGGAGCTTGTGCTCCGGCTGTACAAAGGGAGCAATCCGCTGGAACAGGCCGAAAAGGAGTTCTCGTTGATGATGGACATACCGCGTTTTGGAATCGCCACTCCACGCGTGGATGCACTAGTGCCAGATCGTTCGATCCTGGAACACCCCTTTATCGTGATGGAGCACATTCAGGGCGGCACGTTAGAGGCAAGGATCGGGAGCGAAGGAGTTTCGCGATGGCTGGATCCTATGATGGAAGTTCTGGCGCGGCTTCACGCTGTCCCATTTGCTGAGCTGATTCCAGAGTCAGGAATGCCAGTTCCGAGGTCGGACGAGCGACTCGCCTATGTGGGCGAGCTTCTGAACGAGATGGATCAGGTCATTGAACAGAATAGGCTGGTCGACTTCGCGCCCACGATGAACTGGCTGCACGAGCGGGAAGCCCTGGGAACCTCGACCCGGCCGGTGCTCATCCACAACGACTACCACCCCCAAAACATCCTGTTGAAAGAAGGCTCGCTGGTCGTCATCGATTGGTCCTTCGCAGAGATCGGCGATTTCCGGATGGACCTGGCCTGGTCGATTCTGTTGTTTGGTGTCATGGTGGGAGAAGATTACCGGGCCGCCCTGCTGGAGGCCTACGAACGTGCCGCTGGCGTGCAAGTTGAAAACTTCGAATTTTTTGAGGCGCTGAAATTCACCATGCGTATGGTAACCATCGGGACCTGGTTGGATGAAGAGGTGGAGATTCCAGTAGCGGGCATCACCCGGCAGACCATTCGAACCGACTACAAGGTTCACGTCATGAATCCATATCTCCGGCTCAAAGAGATCACCGGACTTGAAATCCCGACGATCGAGGAACTGTAAGGTTGGTTATTGGAGACCGTAATCGATCAGCGAGAAAGGATCACGATGAAATTGGATCGCGACAAGCTGCAGGACGATATTCATAAGCTCTACCGCGAAGAGCATGAGGCTCTCGGTACCGCAGGCACGAATCGGCTGCTCGACGCTGGAAGGCAGTGGGACTTCTCGGAAACGCTGCGAGCGGGAGGTGTGATCGCCTTCCCACATGCAGGCGTGGCAGATTGCGGGCACCAGATCGCCGCAGCAGTTCATGGCTGCCTCGATTCCGGTTTGGAGCGAGTGGTGGTGATCAGCGTTCTACATGCGTTCACCGATGAAATGGAAGCCGCTCGAGTGCGCGTTGCAGATGGAGGAGACCCAAGTGCGGAAGAGACCTGGGGGATTCAGGGACCTGGCATCACCGGTCGAGCGGAATGGCTTAGCGATCATGCCTTATACAGCTTCCGACACCTCTGGAAGGCGGAGACCGCCCGGCGTGGAATTGAAGGACCCGAAGTAATCGAACGCTACCCCTATCTGGCCGGCGGGAAGCCCGAGCTACTGCCGGGCATGGACGGGCTTATGAGAGAATGCGAGGGGGCTGCGGTCGTCACAACCGTTGACCCTTTTCATCACGGCATTGGGTATGGGGATTCATCAGAAAAT
This sequence comes from uncultured Anaerolineaceae bacterium, assembly GCA_964482355.1. GTDB lineage: Bacteria > Chloroflexota > Anaerolineae > Anaerolineales > E44-bin32 > JADFRG01. The sequence continues at coordinate 4,326 of CAYZXF010000224.1, forward strand.
GCCCTTTATCCCGAACAGGGTGGGATCGAGCAGGCCCGCCAAATGATTGGGGAAGGGATCGAATTGCTGGAGCGGGGGGACTATTGGGGCTACAACCAGCATTGCGTGGAGGCCAAAAAGCGACGGCCGTGATGCAGGCCAAGTGTTCCGCTACCTGCGCGGACAGTTGAAGGGC
>CAYZXF010000225.1:0-3635 GCA_964482355.1 uncultured Anaerolineaceae bacterium
GAGGGATTTGTTATCCTTGGCCGCTGTAGGTTGCGATTTGAATGAATAAACAAACCAACCATGAAGCAGCTCGAGCTGAATTTTGGGCTGGGGTGCGAGATCAAATCCCCATTCTTCTGGGAGTGATCCCGTTTGGGCTCATCTTTGGCGCGCTCGCCATTTCGGTTGGCATCTCCCCCCTCGCCGCGCAGGGATTCTCCCTATTTGTTTTTGCCGGCAGTTCGCAATTCATTGCCGTTGGGCTGATCGGAGAGATGGCGCCGGCCGTCATTATTGTGGCAACGATTTTCGTGGTGAACTTGCGCCACGCGCTCTACAGCGCAAGCATGTCCCCGCATTTCGCCCCATTACATATGCGCTGGAAACTTTCGCTCTCTTGGCTGCTGACAGATGAAGCCTTTGCCACGGCCTCCACCCGTTATAGTCGTGGAACTACTGCCTCCGCACATTGGTATACGTTGGGAACTGGTCTGGCGCTATGGACTGCGTGGCAGATCAGCACCGCGTTGGGAATATGGCTCGGCGGCGGCATCCCGGCCAGCTTCCCATTGGCATTTGCGCTTCCCCTTACGTTCATTGCCCTGCTCATCCCTACGCTGGTCGACCGCCCGACGGTATTTGCGGCCGTCAGCGCCGGCTTGGTCGCTGTGCTTCTGAGCAGCTTGCCTGTAAGAATGGGTTTGCTAATTGGAGCGGTGGTCGGAATTGGGGTTGGTGTATGGATGGACAGAAGGTCTGCCAGTGTCGAACGCTGAAATCTGGCTGATCATTCTCGGCGGAATGGTAGTGACGTATCTTACGCGACTGTCCTTCACGGTCCTGGTACCGCCGGATCGGCTTCCGCCCGCCTTCAGCCGAGGGTTGGTCTATATTCCTCCGGCGATTCTTGCGGCCATCGTGCTGCCGGAATTACTGATTATCGATGGGCAAATTACGATATCCGCTACGAACTTCAAGATGCTGGCTGGTTTCCTGGCTGCGTTCGTAGCTTGGCGATATAAGAGCGTATGGCTGACAATCGCGGTGGGAATGCTAGCGCTGTGGGTGCTTACTAATCTTTAGCAATCAGACAGCTTCGGGTCGAGATTAAAATAAAATGGCCGCCTCGAGGGCGGCCTATACCAAATCGCCGAATTTTCTAGGCGGGCTTTGGGACCAACATATTGGTTCCATCGAGCTCCAACAGCGGTCCCGAAATATCATCCCATGCCTGCCGGACCTCGCTGTTCCCACCCGCCACCTCGTCCGCAAGCATCAGGATTTCCACAACGGTCTCGCGAGAAATCTTGACATCCGCTCCCTCAAACAATCCATCCAAGTTTTCAAGCAGATGTCGAAGAGTAGCTACTGCAAGCAATAGAGGAACCAGGACGGCCTTACGGATATCGAAATCTTCCTCCGGCATGGCTCGCACGTATTCTCTTCCCAGGCACAGATTGCGGTAGGCGTGAGCGACGATTGGCATCAACCCTTCATGGGTGCCACCATTTTCAAACGGCAGATACTCCTGTGGAATGTAGTATCGCCCTTGCTGGTGATCTCGGAACACATCCTTGATGATGTTGGTTAACTGTAGACCCCGGCCCGAAGCCGTCTCAAGCGATTTCAGAACCAGAAGCCGAGTGCCTTTCAATGTTGGTTTATAGAGACTGATCAAACTCGTTACAAGTTCGCCGACAATTCCAGCCACCGCATAGCAATAGTCGTCGAGTTGCTTGATTCGCAGCAAGGTCAAGCGATTGTGATCGTCGTGTAATGCGACCCATTTCTGCATCCACTCAATAACCCGCAACACGTGTTCTGTAATGGCCTCGATATAAGGTGTGGGCAGCAGGGCGACCTGATCCATTAGGTAGGGCGTCGCTTGGAGCAGCTCAAGATGATCCGGGTTTTCTAAATCCATACCATCGTCGAACAGTTCGGAGAATTTCTGCGCGGTCTGAGGATCGGGATGTTCCAATAATTGCTTGTATGTTTCGAGAAGTTCGATTCTGCGCGCTTTAGGCCAGCGGTACGCATCCTCAATCGTATCTGCGTTTCGGAGCAGCAAATATCCAAGTCCAAGCGCATCCTGAAGCATGCCGGGCATCATGGGGATGCACAGCGCGAAGGTTCTGGAGGTCTTGACCAGCAGCTCCTGATTCCGATCGCGATCGATTGCTTGCGTATTTGCCGATAAATCTACGGACATAGGCGTCTCCATAGGTACATACCTTAACCCCAGTTAGGCGATGAAGCAACGGGCAAGTTGGCCTCTCTTATTCAGGCGTTAATGGTCGGTACTCCAATATCTATTCGAAGTTCGCTCGCTCGCCCTTGAATTTGGTGTCCTGATCGAAGGATGCGCTCAATATGGCCGCATTTCGGTCTGCAAATAGAGGGGGGTTATTTTCGAAAGCTTGCTACGCACCCACAGGGGTTGGCGTGCAGGGGTTACCGGGAGTGCATGGCTTCGGCTTTTTCGTCGGAGGCGGGTCGGTCGCCGGTGGCGGAGGCGGAACCGGGGTATTAGTGGATGGTGCGACAGGTGTGTTCGTCGCGGCTGGAGTGCTGGTGGACCCGAGCGGCGGAGTTGGTGTCGGCGGAATGGATGTGGAGGTCGGCGGCGGGGGACCTGGCGGATCATCATCCGGCGGATCGGTAGGATTTCCAAATCTAAACCACGGGGTGTTCGTTGGAGTGGGCGTCGAAGTTGAGGTGGGCTCAATTTCCGAGGTCGGAGTCTCGGTTGCCTCAGGCTGATCGAAAAGTCCCATCGCCTCAACGGTGGCGGCTACCGCCGTTTCGACCGCGCCCGGCTCCTCGGAGTCGCCTAGTGCTGCAGCATTTTCGGTCGATAAGGCGTCGATGGTAGCCAGCAGGAATTGGGAAGGGGTCGGCGTCTGGCTGCCGGCGACCGCGCCGCTCAATCCTGACAGCCGCCCGTTAAGCGCGAAGGCGGTGATCGGAAGCGCGAGCAGCGCTAGCAACACCACACCAGCCGCTACACGATTTCTGGTGAGCAGGGCAATAACTCCACGCTCTTTGTGAACGATGACCTGGGTTTCTGGCGCGGGTCCGATGTATGCGGCTCGCGCGAGCCCTGTCTCGGGATCAACCGATTCATCCATTGCTGCAGCAAATGCCAGGTTCATCGCCCCGATGCTTTCATAGCGATCATTCGGGTCCTTCGCCATGGCTTGCATGATGACCGCTTCCAATACATCTGGCAGGTGTGGGTTGATATATCGTGGCCGGGGAAGTGGGTCATTTAGATGCTTGATGACCACCGACATCGGAGTATCGCCTTCGTAGGGCAGCCGGCCGGTCGTGAGTTGGTAGAGCACTGCCCCCAGTGAGTATTGATCAGAGCGAGCATCCACCTCTTCGCCCTTGCACTGTTCTGGCGACATGAAGGCTGGGGTGCCTATGAGCACCGATCCGGTAAGGCTGTGCGATGTCTCGCTGACATAGGCAAAGCCAAAGTCCGACAGCATTGCTCCCCCATCCTTATCGAGCAGAATATTGGATGGCTTGATGTCCCTATGAACTATTCCCTGATCGTGCGCATACTGGAGCGCGTTTGTGAGCTCTTTCATGAAACGCCCAACCTCATCGAGGCCCAGACCGCCATTGTCGACGCGGTCCTGAAGCGT
>CAYZXF010000226.1:0-2926 GCA_964482355.1 uncultured Anaerolineaceae bacterium
GCCCGCTCGGGATTTCGCACCCCGTGTGATGCGTCCAATACCAACACAAGCAGATCTGCCTCGCGCGCGGCCAGAAGCGCCTTCTGCCGATCTGCTTCTCCTTCCTGGCCTTCTGCATCGGTACCCGGCGTGTCCACCATAGCAAAAACGCCGGCGTCGGCGGATTGCACCTCTCGGGTCGTTCCTGGAACTGCGCTGACTTCGGCGGGTTCCTGGTCTGGGTGAATTAAGGCGTTGTAAAGGGTGGATTTGCCCGCGTTTGCAGGGCCAACAATAGCTACCTTCCGCTTGGTTCCTGCTGCCACGCGTATGTGCTCCGCGGCTTGATCGATGAGCTCGCGCCAGCCTTTGAGCCCGCCTGGCATATGTCGCAGTGCTTGCTCAATCTCGCCGCGCGCGCCTTTAGGGAGGTTATCCCAAACCTTCTGGAACTCGTCGCTCCATTGCGTCATGTGTTCTGACCATTCTCCACAGTGTGCTGTGGAAAAGACTCCGTCCACCTGTGGAAAACTCCATGAAACGGTGGATCGTTCCTCCAGTTGCGTGGATTAGGCACTTGAGTTCTCCACAGTATTGCCGCCTGAGTGCCTGCTCGCTCGAGATAGTAATCGGAGGCAGCATAGTACCCACATTTCATTCACATCCATCTGTGCATCAATTTACGGCAATTCGTTGCGTGCTTGCCGCTTGCAGCGTGAATTCTCCACATATCCACGCCCCCTACGGCTACTACGAATCTTAACTAGTGAAATGAGGAAAGGGAAGGATATCTGCCGGATGGAGCCCAGGCTTCCTCCGGTCACTGCTTCTCTGCTGGCTTAGTCGATCAGGAGACCCAACCGCGCAACTTTACGGCTTCAGCAACCCGATTTATCGCAACCAGGTACGCTGCAAGACGATTGTGAACCTTGTAGACCTGAGCGACATCATGTACGGCGTGAAAGGCAGCCGTCATCTTCTCGTCAAGCCGCTCGTGTACGAGCTCCTCGGTCCAGTAGTAATGGTAGGCATTCTGCACCATCTCGAAATATGAGACCGTCACGCCGCCAGCGTTGCACAGAAAGTCGGGGATGACATATGTGCCGGCATCGAACAGGATCTTGTCTGCCTCTGGGGTGGTGGGGCCGTTTGCCAGCTCAACTATGATCTTTGCAGGCATATTAGCTGCATTGCGATCGGTGATGACGCTTTCAAGTGCGGAGGGAATGGAGATGGTCACATCCAGCTCGAGTAATTCATCGTTTGTAATGGACTTGGTGCCTGAGAAGTTGACCACAGAACCGGTATTCTGTTTGTGGGCCAGGATATCCGAGTAATCCAGGCCATCCTTACTGTAGATCCCACCCTGCGAGTCCGAAACTGCAACAACTTTGAGACCTAGGATTTCAACGCCTAGTTTATGAGCAAAGGATCCTGCGTTTCCGAAGCCTTGGATGGCGGTGGTGGCGCCCTTTAGCTCCATATCCAGGATCTGGCCCGCCTCCCTCAGGCAAAAAATTCCTCCTCGGGCAGTTGCGTCCGCTCGCCCCGCGGAACCGCCCAGCGCAAGGGGCTTGCCGGTAATCACACCGAACTCGTTGTATCCCTTCATGAAGGCGTACTCATCTGCCATCCAGGCCATGATCTGAGGCGTGGTGTAGACGTCTGGCGCCGGCACATCCTTCTCCAGGCCAATGATCCGGCCTACCTGCCGGATATATGCGCGGCTGAGAAGCTCGAGTTCGCGGTCTGACATCTCCTTAGGGTTGCAAATGATTCCCCCCTTGCCGCCACCCAGCGGAATATCAACCACAGCGCACTTCCAGGTCATCCACGCTGCCAGGGCGCGCACTGTATCGATGGTCTCATCCGGATGGAAGCGGATACCACCTTTTGTGGGGCCGCGTGCGTCGTTGTATTGCACACGGAATCCATGAAAGATTTTTGTGCTTCCATCGTCCATTCGCACCGGCAACGTCACATGAAGTTCGCGTAGCGGCCAGCGCAGCAGGTGATGGAGTGCAGTATCCAACTCCAAAAGCTCGGCAGCCTCGTCAAGATGCTGCTGTGCAATTTCAAACGGATTTGGAGACGTTTCAAGCTTGATGTCGGACTTTACTTCGGTTGACATTGGGGATTATTCTCCTTAGCGAATTGCTTATTGCGTTTCGATGCCTGCGATAGTATCTCGTTTTCAGCGCGAGAAGTATATATTGAGACCCGCGAGCTTCAAGTAGCGATTGTCACCTACCGGACTGATTCTCTTCAAGTTCACCAAGCGCTCTATCCAGTTCATGTCGTACAGCACCTGGGTCGGCCTTGCCCTGGGTCGCCTTCATAGCCTGCCCCAAAAACCATTTCGACAGGGCCGTCTTGCCAGCTAAATAAGCAGCGACCTGCCCGGGGTTGTCGGACAATACCTGCTCAACAACAAGGCGGATGGAGTCCTGATCCTGCACCTGGGTCAACCCTTCCTGCTCAACGACGGAGTCGGGAGAACCGCCCTGGGCGAAGAGCACTTCCAATACCTTCTTGCCCGACGTGGCGCTGATCGCATCCGATTCGACCAGGGTCACCAGTTGAGCCAGGGCTTCAGGGCTAACCTTCGATTGATCGATCTCGGTCGCGGATTCGTTGAGCAAGCCAAACAATTCACCGGATAGCCAATTGGCGATCTTGACCGGCGAGGCACCGTCCGAGGAGCGGATTGTCGCCTCGTAGTAGTCTGCGACCGACCGCTCAGCGGTCAGCACCCCGGCCGCGTAAGCGCTCAAACCGTATTCAGATATGAAACGCGCACTCTTCGCTAATGGCAGCTCGGGAAGCTCAGTTCGGATTTGGTCGATCCATGAGGCATCAATGTGCAGCGGAGGCAGATCGGGCTCGGGGAAGTACCGGTAGTCGTGCGCCTCTTCCTTGCTGCGCTGTGACACCGTCACCTGGCGAT
>CAYZXF010000227.1:0-2172 GCA_964482355.1 uncultured Anaerolineaceae bacterium
CCATCTAATCACAGCTTGAATTAGGCAAGAACGAACCCACGGGCAAAGGAATTGAAGTGCAGCCGTGACCGCGTCACGGCTGCTTGTCTTTAATCCGAAGGATGTGCGTAAGCACCCGGAGGACGCCGAAGGGCTTGATGAGGGGCGGAGTGACTAAGACTGTGACTGCGATGGTGCCCAGAGCAAGGAATCAGGTGCAGGTGTACCTGGACGGACAGTATGCCTTTTCGCTTTCCAAAAAGCTGGCGCAAGAGATCCAGCTGGACCAGGCACTGCCGGAAGCTCGCGTTCAGGAATTGATCGAACGTGATCGGCAGGATGCGGCGTATTCACAAGCCCTGCGGCTGCTGTCAACTCGGCCGCGCACAGAGCGCGAACTGAGGATCCGGTATGCGAAGAAGGAATATCCGGAGCACGCGCAAGAGGCGGCGCTCGACCGATTGAAGTCAGAGGGCTTGGTGGACGACGCGGCGTTTGCCCAAGCCTGGATCGAAAACCGAATGGAATTCAGGCCGCGTGGCGCCTGGGCTCTGAGATCGGAACTAGGTGCAAAAGGCGTGACCCGCGAGTTAATTGAAATCGCGTTGGAAGACTTTGATGAAGAGGAAGCAGCACGACGTGCGGCCCATAAGGGCGCGCGTCGATACAAGCATTTATCGCCGGAGCTTTTTCGCCGGCGCCTGAGCGCCTACTTATCTCGGCGCGGATTTACCTATCAAATAGTTGCCCCGCTTGTTGCACAGCATCTTGTGGGGATTGAATCCGAAAGTGAGGGATCGCATTGAACCCAGAGTGGTTGTTACCGTTAATCGTTGGACTAGTCGCATTAGGAATTGGAGTGGCCGCTGGCTTTTTCTTTAGGAACTATCAAGTTACGCGGGAGCTGAAGGGCCGGCAGGGCGAGGCGGACAAAATCCTCGATCGGGCGAAAGCTCGCGAACGCGAGATCGAGCTAGGCGCTCGCGACGAGGCCTTGAAGATCCGGGACGACGCGGAGGCGGAAAGTAAGCGTCGCCGAAAAGAGCTTTCGAAGGAAGAAGAACGCCTTCAGAAGCGGCGCGCGGATCAGGATCAGCGTCTCGATAAACTTGAGAAACGCGAGTCCACGCTCAACAAGCGTCAGAGCAACTTGGATAAGCGGACAAATGAATTAGATGAGAAGCACCAGGAAATCCTGGCTGAGCTCGAGAAGATCTCCGGCATGACTCAGGCTCAAGCCAAGGAGCAGTTGTCGAATGAAGTCGAGCGCGAGGCGCAGCAGGACATGATGCGCATTATCCACCGCATTGAGGAGGAAGCGCGCGTCGAGGGAGAACGCCGGGCCCGAGAATTGATAGCGGATGCCATCCAGAGGGTGGCCTCCGATCACGTTTCGGAGATCACGGTCTCGTCGATTCCACTGCCTTCTGACGACATGAAGGGCCGTATTATCGGACGCAACGGACGCAACATCCGGGCATTTGAGCAAGCGGCAGGGGTGGACGTGATCGTGGACGATACGCCGGGGGCGGTGACCATCTCGTGCTTCGACTCGGTGCGCCGAGAGGTTGCACGGGTGGCCATGGCGAAGCTTGTGCTCGATGGCCGAATTCACCCGGCGAATATCGAGAAGATTGTGAATCAGGCGCGTGAGGACATCGACAAGGTGATCGCGGAGGCCGGAGAGCAAGCGGCTTATGAAGCTGGCGTGCCGGGCTTGAAGCCTGAAATAACCACGAAACTCGGACGCTTGAAATTCCGCACCTCCTACGGTCAGAATCAGCTGGATCATGCGGTGGAGAGCGCCAAGCTTGCGACGGTGATTGCGTCGGAGCTTGGAGCGGACATCGAGGTGGCTAAGATGGGCGGGCTGCTTCACGACATCGGCAAGACCATGGACCATGATGTCGAAGGTACTCACGCCATGCTGGGCGCGGAGTTCTGCCGCAGGCACGGTGTGCCGGAGATTGTGGTCAACACCATTGCCTCGCATCATCATGAAGTCGAGCAGGAATCGGTAGAAGCGGTGATCGTCGAGTCGGCGGATGCCATTAGCGGCGCTCGGCCGGGTGCTCGTCGTGAGAGCATGGAGGATTATCTGAAACGGGTTCGAGCGTTGGAGGAAGTGGCCAACTCGTTTGAGGGAGTGGCGGAGAGCTACGCGCTGCAGGCCGGCCGCGAGATCCGCGTGAT
>CAYZXF010000228.1:0-1869 GCA_964482355.1 uncultured Anaerolineaceae bacterium
ATCGAACGGCATGCTCGGCAATTTCAAACTTAAGCCCCCCAATTTGGATGTTCGCCCAAGAATCCTCCTCGAACGGCGAGGGGGCGTCAACCACAATATTCGGCCGAAACCGATCCATGGGAATTGAATGGCCGGCGTTCTTTTCGATTTTTGTATTGAGATCTTCAAGCGATCCCTCAGAGAGAAGCAGAAAAGGGTAGCTATCTGCAAACTCTAGTCGGGCGTCTTCATTTGGAGTAGCTCGAACAAAATCCTCATCCATGTGGACTAATCTGCTTTCAGTATCAAGATATTCGCTGAGCCACATGCCAGCTTCGTCACCATCTTCGACCGCTGTACAGGCACTGCCCCAGATCCTAACTTCCGTCTTCGGGCCATCCGCGGCGATAGAAATAGCAATTCGATTTGAATCGCTCTGGCCAGCGAGTAACAAGGTTTCACCCTGAACTTTAGGTCGGACTAGCGCCAGCTTTGGAATTTGTCTTTGGGTGATAAAGACACCGTCCGGATCCACGACCATCCAATGGCGATCATAGCGGAATCCCTTACTCGTTACTTCGGCTCTTTGGAGCGAAGTACCCCCACATGACTTGATCGGAAAAGTATGCAGGCCTGAGATTCTTGTCATGCGAACCTAAATCGATGATCGGTCTCGGTTGGCGCCTAACGAATGAGTATATAGAAACAATACCCTAAAACCCAATCGGGTCCTCTGCTATCGCTCAGGACTGGACAATATTCCGATTCTTAGTGTAATATGTAGAAAATATGTTCTAATACGCTTTGATTTGACACCTTATCGTTCAGATCCGGCTAAAATCGCAAGGAGCACCCAGGAAGTCGCATAAGCCGAAACTCTTGGAACAGGTCCGAAATGTAATTAAGCGCAAGCACTACTCTCCCCACACGGAGAAGCAGTATGTGTATTGGGTTCGAGATTTTGTGCTGTTCCACGAGAAACAGCATCCGATCGGATTAGGCAAGGCGGAGATTGAGGAGTACTTGAATTACCTGGCCCGCGAACGTAATGTCGCAGCATCCACTCAGAACCAGGCGCTCAATGCAATCGCTTTTCTCTATAAGGCGGTGCTCGATCGCCCGCTCGATTTCAAGCTCGACTTCCTTCGAGCGCGACGACCCAAGCCGTTGCCAACGGTACTCTCTCGCCGGGAGGTTAGGAGCCTACTTGAAGCTATGTATGGGCCAAACCGACTTGCGTCCCAGCTGATGTATGGCAGCGGGCTGCGGCTCTCTGAGGCCCTCCGCATCAGGGTCAAAGATATCGATCGGGATCAACTCCAGGTCACAGTCCGAAAGGGCAAAGGAGCTAAAGATCGAGTGACGATGCTTCCGGAGTCGCTCATAAGGCCGCTCCAAGAACACCTCAATTGGGTTCGCCGGCTACATATCGCTGATCTAAAAGCCGGCCAGGGGGCAACCCTGCTCCCCGAGGCGCTGCACCGCAAATACCCCTCGGCCAGTACAGATTGGGCTTGGCAGCACGTGTTTCCCTCCTCCAGACTCTCCTCAGACCCTCGAACCGGACTTCTCGCCCGTCATCATCTTTCGCGCAATACCCTCCAGCGCGCGGTTTCGCGCGCGGCGCGCATTGCTATGGTCCACAAGCGGGTCACTCCCCATGTTTTACGCCACTCCTTCGCCACGCACTTGCTCGAAGATGGTTACGATATTCGAACTGTCCAGGAATTACTCGGCCATCGACACGTGACCACCACCATGATCTACACACACGTGCTGAACCGCGGAGGCATGGCAGTGCGCAGTCCCCTCGATCGCGAACAAGGCGGCCGCAAGCTTCGAGAGCCAAATCCTGGTTGGGAAATATCGGTGCAGGGGCCGCGGCAGCCA
>CAYZXF010000229.1:0-5222 GCA_964482355.1 uncultured Anaerolineaceae bacterium
CCGCCGATTGAGCTTGAGCTCACCCCAGAGCTAATCCTGGCCATTTTGCTGCCGCCGCTCCTATTCGAGGCTGCGTTTCACCTCAATATCGACCACCTGCGTAGAAATGTTGGCACCATCCTGCTTTTAGCCATCCCGGGCGTTTTAATCACGATGTTGATCACAGGCGCTATCGTATCCTTCGGTGCGGGGCTCCCAATAACCGCGGCTCTGGTCTTCGGAGCGCTGATCGCCGCCACCGACCCGGTTTCGGTCGTGGGAATCTTTCGCCGCATCGGTGCTCCCAAGCGCCTGGAAGTTTTGCTTGAAGGCGAAAGTTTATTCAACGACGGTACCGCTATTGTCTTGTTCGGGATCGCGCTCGGGGCGCTGGGCACAGGTCAGATTGACGTAGTTCAGGGCGCTATCGATTTCGTTATCGTCGGGGGCGGCGGTGTCCTGGTTGGCCTCGTCCTAGGGGTACTGGCGATCCCGCTACTGGCTCGCATCGATGACCACTTGGTCGAGACTACTCTGACAACGGTGCTTGCGTTCGGCTCGTATCTGGTAGCCGAGGAGCTTCATGTAAGCGGCGTGTTGGCGGTTGTCACCGCCGGTTTGATTGCTGGCAATGTGGGCAGGCGCGAGATGTCGCCAACGACTCGCATTGCGGTGCTTAACTTCTGGGAGTACGTTGCCTTCCTGGCCACCTCGGTCATTTTCCTCGTGATTGGTCTGCAAGTTGATCTTCCCGGGCTGGTATCAAATTGGCAGCCTATTCTCTGGGCCATCGTAGGTGTGCTTGTCAGCCGCGCGGTCGGAATCTATGGCTTGTCTCGCCTTGGCCGCCCGATCCCCTCCAAATGGCGACACGTGATGTGGTGGGGAGGATTGCGCGGCGCGATCGCGCTGGCGCTTGCCCTCAGCGTTCCTCTATCCATGGGCGAGGAACGATCTACCTTGTTGCACATGGCGTTTGGGGTCGTGCTTTTCACATTGCTCGTACAGGGGCTGTCTATGGAAGGGCTCGTCAAGCGGCTCGGACTGGTCACCCAAAGCGAGCAGCAATCGGATTACGAGATCAGGCGGGCTCGGGCACTTGCGGCCCGGTCGGGCCATGAGCACATGCAGAGGATGTATACGGAAGGCCTGATTTCACTTCATACGTGGGAGCGAGTGCAGCCGATCCTTAAAGATCGCTCCGAGGCGCTGGCCAAGGCGGTTCAAGAACTACTCCAAAGTTCGCCAAGCTTGGAGGCCGACGAGGTTCTCAGTGCTCGCAAAGAGGAATTGCGTGCTCAGCGAGATATGGTCGGCAAGCTCCGGCGTGACGGCGTGATCACCGATTCCACATTCGAACATCTGGCGGCTGAAGTAGATGCAGCTATGGAGCTGGAGCTTGACGTTTGGCCACCCGGCATCCTGGACTTCGGCGTAGAGGCTCGCATCAAGAAGCTGCTCATGGTGGTCATTCAGGACCGTGATCTAAACTCCGTGGCGACCGCCCTCTCACAGGTGAACATCCCGAGCACTGTCGTCAATAGCACGGGTGGTTTTCTCTCCCAGGTAAATCACACATTACTCATCGGATTGGCGGAAGAGATGCTGCCAGTGGCGGTTTCCACAATCAAGGAAGCCGCCAAAGAACGAGAGGAGTTCGTCTCAGCGCTGCCCGGTACCGAGGCAATTCCTATTGCGGAGGCGGTTAAGGTGCATGGGGCGACCGTATTTGTGTTTGATGTAGAACGTTACGAGGCGATCTAACAATGAATATGATGCTTGTTATCCTCAATGATCAAGATGCCGAAACCGTTCTTCGCGAGCTCGTCGAGCAGGAATTCCGCGCCACGCGTATCGCGTCGACCGGCGCTTTTCTGCGTCGGGGCAATACAACACTGCTCATTGGGCTGGAGCAGGATAAGGTCGATGAGGTTCTGAACATTATTCGGGCTCAATCGGCCGAGCCGGAGGAGCCGGGCCAGCGGCGAGCTACTGTTTTCGTTTTACCCGTATCGAGGTATGAGCAACTGTAACCCCCCCACCCTAATCAGACTTTCCTTCCAAGTCCTGATAATCTCGCTGCCAGTACACAAGCGGAAGCTTGCCCCGCTGGATCTTCCAAGTAGTTACTTCACCGACAAAGATTGAGTGGGTGCCCGCCGGCAGCGAGGCCTGCACGCGACATTCCATGCTGGCCAGGCATCCCTCCAGAAGTGGGCTGCCAAGCGGACCTAATTGGTAGCGAAGGCCATCCAAGCGCTCTTCGGTATCGGGTACGCCTCCACCAAAATGCTGCGCCAAATCCTGCTGATCGTTCGCGAGGATCGATATTGCAAAGGCGCCCGCTTCCGACATCAGTGAGAAAGTGCGGGTGCGGCGCTCGATATTGACCGAAATTAAGGGTGGCTCGAGAGAAACAGAGGAAAACGAGCTGACCGTCATACCGTGCAAAGCGCCGTCGAGGCTTGCCGTTACGACGGTGACACCGCTGGCCCACTGGCGGAAGACCGATCGGAGTTCTTCTGGACTAACGGTCATGCGCTTCCGTACAGGGTTTCAAGGATCGCCGGCGCAAACGAGGTCAAATCCTCTAGCTTGCTGGCCATGTCACTCCGAATTTTCGACGGTCCGATCAGGAGAGCCGGAACAGGGTTCAAAGTATGGCCCCGCTTAGAGAGATCTTCCAGGTTGCCGTGATCTGAGCTGACAACGATTAGATCCGGCCGGTCGCCCCATTCTTCCACCAGCCCTCCAAGCACCCCATCCAGGTTCTCCAGCAGGCCAACCCCATCGGCAATTTCGCCTCGATGCCCTGCAAAATCGCTTGGCCAGAAATCGAACCATGCCAGTTTATATTTCTCAGCCGCTCGGGCGAGCTGGCGGCCGGCTTCGGGCGGCTCATAGACTGGGATGGAGGGAAAGCCGGGTTGCTCGGACCATCCCGCGCCGGTAAAGTCGGCTGAAAAGGCATTTCCACTCTGCATGTCTTCAACGGTCATCAATTCCAGGCCGGCCGATGTAGCTGCCAACGGGATCGATGAATACAGCCGGACGCCGCTCTCGATTGCTTCAAAGTAGCGTGGCGGATAGCCGTTTAACAGCGCAGCGGAGCCGCCGCGCTCCAATACCTGCATGAAAATATTGTCACGCTTTACGATTTCTGCGACCGGTGGATTAGGCTTGGGGCCATAGTGCTCTCCTACCTGCTCCGGGACGTTTTCGCCGGTGAGCAATGCTGCCTGACCAGTGGCGGATTGTGGCGTACCCTCCACCCCCAATCGAGCGTCCACGGCCAGTAGAGTTGCCCGTTCACCCTCGAATGGAGCGGATCCCTCCACAAGCCGCCGACCTTCAAGAAGATCCACCAGATTTATCATGTCTGCCGCAGCAAATGGGTTGCGCTCCGGATCGTCCTCCCCGAGCCCCACGCCATCCAAGAAAAGAAATAGCATCCGCCTAGCTATCGTCCTCAATACTGGACTGGCTTGAGACATCTTCCAGCAGCTCTTTGACCTCTGCGGAATAGATTCCTCCTACCCAGCGCTGGAGCTCCTCGCCTTCACCATCGAAGAAAATAAAAGTTGGCGTGAAGCGAAAATCGTAGCGCTCGAGCAGAGCCTCTCCCGCAGGCTCTTGAATGTTTAAACGTATTACCTTCAATTTCCCCTCATGCACTCGTTCGATCCCATCCACGATGGGCTTCGCTGCCATGCACGACCCTCAAAATGGGCTTTGAAATTCGAGCAGCACCGGTGTACCAGCTCCGATCTGCTCGATCACGGTCTCCGGATCGGTATCGGTACTTTCTCCGGGATTGAAAAAGAAGTAGGCAATCCCAAAGCCCAGCGCAAGAGCGCCGAATGCCAGTAAATCGTTGAGAGTAATGCCGTCACGGAATAGCCAAAGAGCGAGTATCGCCAAAGCAACAGCGGCACCCAAGGTATAGGAATGCTGGTTGAGAAACTGACCTACGGACATCTGGCGGATTTTATCACCCAGCGCAAAAAAGGCCTCCTGAGGCTGGTCACCTTTACACCGCCCAGTACCTCTCTTACAATCATCGAACCTCTGCTCAAGGATTCCAATTGATGAAGGAATACAAGACCGAGAAACTTCGCAACATTGCCCTCGTTTCCCACGGTGGAGCCGGAAAAACATCCCTAGCGGAAGCCATGTTATTCCACACCGGCGCCGTCAACCGCATGGGCAAGACCGATGAGGGGAATTCGATCTCGGACTACGAAGAGGAGGAGATCCGACGCAAACAGTCCCTATCCACCAGTATTCTGCCGATTGAATTTCAAGACCACAAGATCAATATGCTGGACACCCCCGGATTTATGGATTTTGTCGGAGAGCCGATCTCGGCGCTCTGGGTGTGCGAGGGCGCCATGCTGCTCGTAGATTCGGTAGCCGGCATCGAGGTCGGTACCGAAGTGATGTGGGATACCTGTGAAGAGTTCGGGCTGCCGCGCTGTGTTGTCATCACAAAGATGGACCGCGACAACGCCAATTTCAGACGCACATTAGCTTCGGTTCGATCGTTGTCAGGGGATGTCACCTTCATTCCCGTGCAGCTCCCCTGGGGAGAAAAGGCAGCATTCAAAGGGATCATCGATCTGTTCAAGATGGTTGCGCGGCCGGGAGAAGGAAAATCCGAAGAGGCTATTCCGGACGATCTGGCCAATGCGGCCGCGGAAGCGCGCACCGCTCTAGTTGAGGCCGCTGCGGAAGGCGACGACAGCTTGCTCGAGAAATACCTGGAGGGCGAGGAGCTTTCAGCTGATGAGATCAAAAGTGGATTTCGCCAGGCAGTATGGTCGAAAACCTTCGTACCGGTCTTTGTCTCTGCCGGAACCGCTGGTATTGGAGCCATCCCAATTCTGGAGGCCATCGTACAGCTCTTTCCATCTCCAGCCGACGCACCGCCGCGCGTCGCCCAGAGCAAAGGAAAAGAGATCGAGATTCAATCAGTCGATTCGGGACCGCTTGCGACGTACGTGTGGAAGACGACCGCCGATCCATTCGTAGGCCGGCTGACGTATCTGCGAGTGCTATCGGGTGTGTTGAGTTCGGATAGCCGTGCCTGGAATCAGTCCCGCCGCGAGGCCGAGCGTATTGGCACCCTTCAGCTGTTGCGCGGCAAGGAGCAGATCCCAACCAAGATCCTGCACGCGGGCGATATCGGAGTGATCGCCAAGCTCAACGAAACGCAGACCGGAGACACGCTCTCCGAGAAAACC
>CAYZXF010000230.1:0-2039 GCA_964482355.1 uncultured Anaerolineaceae bacterium
GCTTATTGACTTGGGGCATGAGGTACACGTAGCGACCGGATCTCTAAGCGACGGAGATCCACAACATGAGGCAAGGACATTTTACGGTGAGATCCCGCTCACGATCGCGGACTACACGGAGGCCTGGCGAGGGTTTGAGAATGGCAAGAATGCCATTTCGCCGGAATGGACCGTACCTTTTCATCCGAGCTACGAAGACAAGCCCGGCGTACCGGACCGAGCATTCTACAAAGTCAACTCCGATGAATATGCAGCTCTTCGCCGCTCATGGGAAGTTCTGTTTCGGGATTTGAACCGGCGCTTCCAGCCGCACCTGATCCATCTGCATCACCTAAATCACATGCACTTAGCCGCAGCTGAAATCTTTCAAGGTGTGCCAAGAGCGAGCCAGCTTCATGGGACAGAGATAAAGATGTTGGAGAACCTCGCGCTCCTGGAAAAGGAGGCTCGTGAGCAGGCTCAATTCCGAGATCTCTGGCGCGGGATCATGACCCAGGCTGCCCAATCGGTGAAGCACTTCTTTGCGATCAGCCCTGACGTCCGCGAGCGAGGGATGGCCAAATTTGGAATTGAGGAACGGGATATTACCTTTATATCCAACGGTGTGGATATATCCCTCTTCAAGCCGCTAGGCTGGGAGGATGACCAGAAAACGGCTTTCTTGCGTCAAATTCTCGTGGAAGAACCGCAGGGCTGGGATGAGAGTGGCGTACCCGGGAGTGTGCGTTACGCAAAGGCTGATCTGGAGAGATTCAGAACCGTATCAGGTGGACGCAAACCGCTGCTCATGTTTGTCGGCCGCTTTCTGGATTTCAAGCGGGTTCCGCTCTTAATAGAAGCGGTAGCTGAAGTTAACGGCCGGTTTGAACAGGGTCCCGATTGGCCACCCTTCAACCTGCTCATATGGGGCGGGATGCCAGGCGAGTCGGAGGGCCGGCATCCCTATACGGTTGCACATGAGTTACGTCTGACGAACGTTTTCTTTACCGGCTGGTTGCCGCATGACTTGTTGTCAAAAGGGCTCAATCTTGCCGACGTGTTCGTCGCCCCTTCTTACTATGAGCCGTTCGGTCAGGTGTTCCTTGAGGCGATGGCGACTGGGCTACCTGTTATCGCCACTCGGAGCGGAGGGCCATTAAGCTTTGTGGTTGATACCGGTCCCGCTGCCAATGGCTGGTTCGCTGAGGTTGACGATGTTCGATCTTTGGCGCAAACCATCTACCAGGCACTTATGGATGAGGCAGAGAATAGGCGGCGCGGGGGTAACGCTCTGGCGCTCGTGCGTAAGGAATATAGCTGGGCGGGAATCGCCAGGCGCTATGTCGCCGCTTATCGCCAACTGATTGACTGACCCGCCTATAGTGAAGACCCTCGCACAACTCGATCCTTCTTTAGCCCTGGCCTTTCAAACAGAAGCGCATGGAGGTGCTCAGCCTCGAGGATGTGAAACGACTACGAGTGTACGGAAATGAACTGCAAAGCCCCCAAGCCACGGCTTTGCGCCTTATCTTTTCCGATTTCTTTCCGTGTCCGGTGAGCACGTGATCATTGGAGATTGGACCTACAATCAAAGGGGCGGGGTCCGGTTTTCAAGCACGAGATCCTAAGTCATGTACTCGCCAGTTCCAGCACTTCCCAACGGCTGAGCATCTCCATCCGCTTCGGATTGAGCCAAGGCATCCGCATGGTGATCGGCTCTTCGATTCAGCCTTCTTAATAGGCAAACCGAATAAATGCCCAGACCTCCCTTGCGTGGGCGTGGGTAATGACTCGAGGTGCAGCGGGGGGAGTTGACCGGCCGGCATACACGAAGCAGGGGTGCTTCGGGCAGATGGCCCGAGACATCGCACTTGTCGCCTACGGACTAGTACTACGGACACGATACAGTAGCCCTACTCAGGATGTAATTCTCGTGGCATGATCATAGCTTCCGAGCAACAGACCTCATCCCGCAGGGGTCGCGGGAACAGGAAAGGTAGAAAAACACTCATGCCTGTTCAACCACGACCCCTGGGAATCTTCGTCATCGCCATTTTAAT
>CAYZXF010000231.1:0-1519 GCA_964482355.1 uncultured Anaerolineaceae bacterium
AGGCTTAACGCTACCGAATTGTTGAGCGCAGAAGATGCGCTAGATGCCAGCGAGGACAGCTACATGGCGACCCATATGCCTACTCCCGCGCACGTTTACTCGCTGCAAGCCTACGCCGCCGCATTGCAGAGCAGCGACTAAGGTTTAATCGGTAGCGGTTATCAGCCAACTAAAGACCGCAGGATTAGGCGCCTTTCGGGGCGTCTTTTCCTTAAGACTGTCCAGGTAACCAAAAGTCCAATCCGGGAAAGCAACGGCGTTGATGTAGGGCAAACCAACATAAGCGTCTTTGGCAATCAGCACCGGGATGGGGCGGTTGAAATTGTAGCGGACGTGAAGCTCCCACGGTTAGCTGGGAACCTAGCTCACTGGAATGGTACGGCCTGCATCAGGCCGCTTTAGCAAAGAACCGATCTTCTCATAACCGATCTTGAGCTCGCCAGCACAATTTCGCGGTCCGATCAAGCCATGTCCGCTCCAGCGAGTTGTTAGGCAGCGCTATTAGTTAATGTTCAGCTACCTCGCTCGCTTAGTTCAAACTCTAGGACCTCCCGCAGCACTTCTTCTACCGGCCGTACTGTGAAATCCAATTCTTGGCGGGCCTTATCGGCAGACGCCCAAAACGTATAGTCGGCTAGCAATGAAATTGCCTCCGAAGAAAGTGGCATCCTAATCCCTGTAGATTCGATGGATCTCGCCACCCGCGAGGTCGCCGTAGCCATCCATCCGGGTAACCAGATTCGAGCCGCGGGTATCCCGGTCAGCTGCTCGCACATCTCGAAGACCTGCTTAAAGGTCAGAGCGGGCCCGCAGAGTATATAGCTCTCACCGGCTCTGCCCTTCTCCGCTGCCAATATGTGCCCCTCGGCGATGTCATCAACGTGCGCAAGTGTGAGCCCTGATTTCGCGCCGAACATGACCGGCATCCGCCGCAGAAAGAAGTCAATCGTGGCCATGTGGGGGGACGTGTCTCCTTCGCCTGTTACGCCTCCGGGTTGAACGATAACCACCGGATACCCTCTTTGTTGCAGCGAGACGGCCACTTCGTAGTGTGCGGCCCACTTCGTGAGCTCGTATAGCGACCCCATCGTCTCTTTCGGGGCCCGATACGATTCGTCTACGATCTCTCCGTGCGTATTGCCGAATACACCCACAGTGCTGGTGTGAACAATCTTCGGCACACCTAACTCGGTTGCGAGCTCAAGCGTATTGCGCGTTCCGTCCACGTTGACAGCAGCCATAATTGGCCAGTGAGGGCGCCCGAACTTGTACAGGCCGGCCAAATGGAATACGACGTCAGCCCCATGCATCGGCTCACGCATGCTGTCTCGATCAGTTACGTCACCGGCCACCACATTCGCTCCCATATGTTCAAGCGACTTGGCGCGGGACAGATCGCGCACTAGACCCGTGACATCGTCGCCACGGCCGACGAGGGCTGCCACCAGATGTCGACCGATGAAGCCGTTAGCGCCTGTTACAAAGGCCTTCAATGTAGTTGGTCCTTTCCTCAATGTGC
>CAYZXF010000232.1:0-2173 GCA_964482355.1 uncultured Anaerolineaceae bacterium
CCTCGGAAACATCCGGGTAGGGAGCTTCAGTTGCAAACTCTACCGCTTCGTTAACCTCCGCCATTGCCCGCTCCTGCAATCCGATCTCGGCCTCTTCGGTGAGAATTCCTGCGGCAAGCAATTTGTCTCGCTTCAAGTGCACAGGGTCTTGAGCCTTTTGCGCTTCTAATTCCTCCCGCGGTCGGTAGGATCGATCGTCATCGTCTGAGGAGTGTGGGGTCATCCGATTGACCATGGTTTCGACGATGGTTGGGCCACCGCCTGAGCGCGCTCTTTCAGCAGCCTCCGCCACCGCTTGGTGTACAGAAATAGCATCGAGGCCATCGACTGTTACACCGGGCAGCCCAAGCCCAAGTGCCTTGTCGGCCACTTTATCGACCGCCATCTGCTTCTCCTGACGGACTGAAATTGCATAGCGGTTGTTCTCCACCATAAAGATGACAGGCAATTGATGGATGGCAGCCCAGTTGACCGCCTCATACCATTCGCCCTGGGAGGTTGATCCCTCACCGATGGAGCTAAGCACAACGGCGTCGTCCCCGCGCAATTTCATCGCAAAGCCGATTCCAGCGGCATGGACGGCCTGGGTGCCCACCACCGATGAATGACTGATGACATTCATGCGCTTCAGGCTCCAGTGACTTGGCATCTGGCGACCGCCAGAATTAGGCTCCCCTTTCTTTCCCATCACTCCGAGCATAAATTCTTTTGGCGTGAAACCGAGGGCGATCATCATGGCCAGGTCGCGATAGTAGGGCGCGATCCAATCTTCCCCTCTGCGCAGAGCCATGGCCGCCCCTACCTGCGCCGCCTCGTGTCCAATCGCAGAGATGTGGAAGGCGATCTTTCCCTGTCGATGGAGAATCCAGGTCCGTTCATCCAGCCGTCGTGACAGCACCATCAGCCAGTACATTTCGAGCAGGCGCTCCGTGCTGAGATCGACCTGGAGATCTTTCTGAGCTTCCATGCAGCTTCTCCTTTAGCTCACGCGCTCGGCCACGATTTCGGCCACATCGCGTACCTGCATCCCGTTTTGCGAGGCGTCGGAGAGCATCATCATGCAGAACGGGCACCCCACCGCCAAGGTATCGGCGCCGGTCGCTTCTGCTTCCCGGATGCGATCGGCACTCACCCGCTCATTACCCGGCTCCTCTTCTTTCCAAAACTGAGCCCCACCGGCACCGCAGCAAAATGAATTGGATCCGCTCCTCGGCATCTCCTGAAGCTGGATATCGACCAGTTCAAGCGCTTCCCGGGGTGCTTCAACAATACCATTCTGCCGGCCCAAATAGCATGGATCGTGGAAGGTCACGTTTTCCAACGTCTGATCCCCATTGGACTGAAGACGACCAGAGCTGATCAATTCCTGAATGTACTCCGTATGGTGGATAACCTCATATTCCCCGCCAAAGGCTGGGTACTCTGTGTTTAGCGTATGCAAGCAGTGGGGACAGGCAGCAACGATACGTTGGGCTTTGACCTGGTTTAGCGTCTCTACGTTGCTGCTTGCTAGCTCATTGAAGAGATACTCGTTGCCTGATCGACGGGCAGCGTCTCCGGTGCATTGCTCCTGCGTCCCAAGGACCGCGAAGTTGACGCTAGCCGCATTGAGCACCTTTGCAAACGCTCTAGCCGTTTCCTGTGCTCGGGGATCGGTCGCCGCAGCGCAACCCACCCACCACAATATCTCAGGCTCGGGGTTTTGTTGAATAGTCGGAACGTCCAGGCCCTCGGCCCATTTCATCCGTTCCTCGGATGGGATGTTCCAGGGATTGGCCGCCCGTTCCATTCCCCGGTAGGCGGTCTGCAGTTGTTCCGGGAACTCGTTTTCCATCAAGATCAGGTTCTGGCGAATTTCCAAGATATCCCGCATGGGCTCGACTCCGACCGGGCACACTTCAACACAAGCGCCGCAGGCAGTGCAGGCCCAGACCGCTTCAGCGGAAATGGCGAACTCGAGCATCGTCTGGCTGCTCGGCTCACCGGCCGCAATTCGTGATCCCTCTTGATTGAGGAAATAGCGTTTGTTGATCTCTAACGCGGCAGGCGAGAGGACCTTTCCGGTTTCGTACGCCGGGCACGCATCCTGGCACCGGTTGCACATGATGCAGGCATAGGCGTCCATCAGTCCTTTCCACGACAAATCCTCCAGCCGCGCCACTCCAAACTGCTC
>CAYZXF010000233.1:0-2899 GCA_964482355.1 uncultured Anaerolineaceae bacterium
GGGCTCGACCGCCGATTGAGTTCGATGCCAGGGGGCCCTGGGGAGGGAGGCGCAATCGACCTAACGTTGTGGATATCCAGGGCTGTCTACTACCTGATTTTGCTGTTGGTACTCGTGGTCGTGCTCCAACAACTGCAGCTCACGATCGCTGCCGAATCGATAACGATATTCCTTGCAGAGATCTTCAGGTTCCTGCCCTCGCTCTTCTGGGCCGGAGTATTGCTGCTTGTGGCATGGATTACGGCCAGGGTGCTGAAATTCCTGGTTATCCGTGGCTTGAAGGCAGCCAAGTTGGATGACTGGCTGACCAAGCAGGCAGAAGTGGAGACACCCGATGCCAGCTCCGTGAGTGAAACGCTTGGGAACGTGGTCTATTGGTTGGTGTTCCTCGTGTTCCTGCCAGGCATCATTGGTGTGCTCGGAGTGCAGGGGCTGTTGGAGCCAGTGCAAGGTGTAGTGGACGAGATCCTGAGGGCTCTCCCGAGAATCTTCGAGGCGGGCATCATCCTGCTCATAGGCTGGATCGTGGCGCGCATTGTGCGCCAGGTTGTTACCAATCTGCTTGCCGGCGCGGGGTTGGACGCCTTTGGAGACCGGTGGGGAGTTCAGGATGCGCTTGGGAGTCAGAAGCTATCGGCTGTCATCGGAACCGTCGTCTATGTACTGATCTTTATCCCCGTGGCAATCGCAGCCCTAGATGCGCTGGAGATTGACGCGGTGTCGCAGCCTGCCTCGGAGATCCTGACAACGGTGTTAGTGGCTGTACCGGCCATCATCGCCGCGCTTCTGCTGCTTGGGGTGGCCTACTTCGTCGCCAGGGCCGTCAGTGGCTTCGTCACTAACGCGCTCACTGGCATAGGGTTCGATAACGTGCTCAGTTGGATCGGGTTGGGCAGTGCGGAGGGTGCGGGCGGCCAGACGCCATCGCAAGTGGTGGGCTACCTGGCCTGGTTGGCGATCATGCTGTTCGCCGTAATTGAAGCTTCCGAGCTTCTGGGCGCCGGGCTCCTGGCGGATCTAATCTCCCAGTTCCTGTTAGCCGCCGGAAGCATAGTTGCAGGACTCGTGATCTTTGGGCTCGGACTGTACTTCGCGGGCGTCGCCGATCGTGTGATTCGCGGTACGGGCGGCTCGCAGGCACATCTTCTTGCGCCAGTGGCGCGGGTGTCTATCATCGTGTTCTCCAGCGCCTTGGCGCTGCGGCAGACCGGGATTGCGCAGGACATCGTGAATCTGGCCTTCGGCATCACCCTGGCAGCGATTGCTGTGGCGGTGGCCTTGGCATTTGGTCTTGGTGGTCGAGACATCGCGGCTAAAGAAATAGAAAGGTGGCTAAGGTCGGTTCGCGAATAGGGGAAAGTATGAAGTAAGGCCTGAAGGGGCTGTCTGTGCAAGCTTGCAGAAAGCCCCTTTTTTTTATTCCGCAGGCTTTCCTGATCTGCCCGAGATAGGCGCCGCGACGTTGGACCCCGTGCAGTCGCATCTCAACTCGGCGAGTCGTAGGGAGACCCACATGCGCTGCGCCCACGCCGGAACACCCGAAATTGCGTCGTAAAAGCCCAACCCGAGCCCAGTATAGGATCGGGAACTGAAATGTGGGCCAATGGATGATTTTTTTTCGGGGGCAAGTCAGTAAGCTGGACTTCTGCAACGGAGGAACAGCACTTATCAGGCACGTAGATGGGCACTAATTTCTGGCCCTATAACCTATCCCCGCCACGAATTGACACGCCTTGGTAGCTGTGAGATACTCGTCACGGTTCAGAAAGAACCTCAATCGCCATCCCATAAAGATGAGGAGGTGATGCCCATGAGTAGTAACTTTGATGAACATAGCGCTGCGGCATCCCTCCTTAGCCTAAGCTAAGTAGATGCCGCAGCGCAAAAGGTAGAGCCGCCCAATCGGGCGGCTCTTTCCTTTAATTTCAATCGGGGCTTGCTATTCAATAACGATAAATTGCGCCATAAAGTCGACGGACATGAACGCCATTAGAAGAACGACCACAACAACGAGGAATCCTGCGATTCCGACCCTCCACGACAGCTGAGCAAAGCCTCCACCAAGCAGCCCAAAGATCACTGCCATCACCGGCCAGGCGATGAACGGCGACGTTGATGGGCTGAGCGTGCCGAATGGGCCTCGAGACATGCCGCGCGCCAGGAAAAACGAGAATTCGGACATACAAAACTCATTAGGATCGGGGGCAATCCTGAATTCCGACAATGATTCAAGGCAAACTTCGTTTCGAGCCAGCAGGACCTCTGATAGACCCGCCGCAATGAAGAAGAATGCCATCCCAAAGAGAAAACCGATGAGAAAGCGCTGTGGTCGATCCCCCGAGAGGATGGAGCGCAGGGTCTCCAGCAGGTCGTCGGACTCAAACGTCTGATCTTGGGCCATGAACCAGATTTATCGCGCAGTCCGCGATATCGGGCTACTCACGGGTACTCCTTGGCATACCTCCCAGGTAAGATGGCTATGCGCACTAGATTTTGGCACCGTAAACTCGCTCAGTCCCCCAGCGAAAGCCCTAGATTCCGAGCCGTTTTCACGGCATCACCGTTCGGATCCACGCGATTCGGTACGGCTAACGCCTCTTCAAGAAGGACACTCGTGACTTCGGTCCCCTTCAAGGCGACCATCTGCCCGTGTGTACGCTTTTCCGCCAATCGGAATGCGGCCGGTCAGAATACCGATGCGCTTCATGCAGGTCCTCGTTTGTCGTGTATGAGACCCCGAATTGCGTGGTCTGGCGTGAGCGTTGGGATTTTACACCCTACGCAGCAACCGCAACCTTACCCTCTAGCAAAGCGGTCGCGTCCTCAGCGGGGACGGCTTTCGAAAAGAGGAACCCCTGGCCGAATTCGCATCCCAGCGCCTTGAGGCGTTCTAGCTGCT
>CAYZXF010000234.1:0-3097 GCA_964482355.1 uncultured Anaerolineaceae bacterium
ATTCTTCCCTCCGTGTCGAACTTCTCTTGTTCTTGTTGGGGTGCTCATTTTGCCTTTGTCCTTGATCAGGATGATCAATTTATCCATTAATGATGTCAGTCCAGATTTGCCGTCCCGTTTTATCGGTATAATTGGCAAAACGGGTGTTGCCCGACAAATGTTGCGCCATAATATACACGCAACAAGCTATTAGCACAGCAAAGCATTAGAGGCAAGAGCCAAATGGAACATCAGAGGACATTCGGTCAATGGATTCGACAATACAGGGAAGATAAAGGCATTGATCTTCGATCGATCGCCAGATCGGCACAACTCAATGCCAGCACCATAAGCAGGATCGAGCGAGGCATCATTGACCCGACCCTTATGACTGCAGTGAGAATATCACAGGCTCTTGATGCTGATCCCGCGGATTTCTATAGTTTCCTTTCAGGGAAACCCCATGATTCTCTGATTTGGCCTGAAAATGAGGAGCTCGAGGTACTAACTATAGAAGATGTAGTGGGGTTTGAGATGTTGGTAACAAAAAACCCGATGGTTGTCGAAAGAGCTCTGGCAGACAAATTAAACCAAATTCAAAGAGCCCTTCCAGAAACAACCCATTTTCCGGACACATCGCCGTATACGTTTAATTCTGACGATGTATTCCGATTATTGAGCGGTTCTCCCCTGTATCGAATCAACCTTCAATATCCGAACTTCATCAGTGCCCAATCAATCCTTGATATTTTCCGAAGAGGCGGTTTGATCATCCGAAAAGATATATTAGCCTACATCAGTAAAAAACATATTGATAAGAATTTGCAAATCAAATTGGGAAGTGAAGAAGCGAAGATAACTACGATTCAAAACTCATCGTTGGTTGGAGAATCTAAAAGGAAGGTAAAGCTATCAGAAATAATAAGGGTGGACAAAATCCTTGGAGACAAAGGCGAGATCCTTATTATGAGTTGGAAAGCACTTAAATTTGAACGAGAAGCTAGGCTCAATCCTCCTCCCTCAATAGATTTGCCAGAACCTCTAATTGGCTGGTGGAACTTACAGTGTATGAAATATGGGTATATGTTGATACTTATGAGCCGATGGATCGAATATCTGAATCACCCGGAATCGGAATGGCTAAATGAAATCCGAAGCCAAATTGATTCTGAGGTCAAGGAAGAATAAGGGGAAGATATAAGCAGTCATTAATTCAGTTATTTACCTGCTTGGATTCGACTGGCAAGTGCAACGATGTAACCGGAGGTGTAGTTTCTGGGAATTGTCGAATAAGGAATCATCCCTCATGAAGTCAATGGTGCAATTGCAGATTTGAGGTCCCCAGTCTCAATAACTATGACATGAGTCTCAATAACTAGGAAATCCTACAAATCGGGTTCGTACCGAAATTGAAGACAGTAGTGATGAAATGTATTGCTGACCCAGGCGTTTCCCATGCCATACGGTGCTAGCCGAATATCGTCCTGAGCCCAGATTTTCTCGTCCTTGAGGGTGAAGATCTGCCCCAACCGATGGCCAAGGTCCCAGGCCAGAGGATAGATTTTCCCACCTCTTTTTATATTCTTGACGATGATGGTCAGATAGGCGCGCGGTCTCAGCACTTCCTGCAAGCTGGAATAAATTGCGATGAGGCGATCCAAAAATTCATCGTAGTCCTCCACGTTTCCAAGATCGGCCGCGTTCTCCGAATAGGTGACGTCGAGATCGTCGTCCTCTCGGCGCTGCTTCTGGGTTCCCGCGCCCTTGGCGTGGAGCATGTTCCAGTAGGGGGGAGAGGTAAACACGTAGTCGATGAGCGGCAGCTTAAAACTGGCTATGTCTGCGGAATCGCCCTGGATCACCTCCACTCGTAGCTGCTCCGACCCGAGAGCGGCCTTTTCCTCTTCGACCAGTTGAGCGGCGAGCTCCGCATATTTTGGGCTGAGCTCGATCCCGACTCCATTGCGCCCACTTCTAAGGCAAGCGATAAGTGTCGATCCTGTGCCGACCATCGGATCTAACACGGTTTGCCCTGCCTTGGTGAAGAACTCAATGAACTCCTGAGCAAGAGTCTCCGGGAATTTGGCCGGATGAAGCTTCACATCCTTTCGTCTTGGCGGTGGATCGTGAACAAACCAGGATTTCTGGAACTTGATCCACTGCTTGGGATCTAAATCGTTAAGCTGGTTGCGAAAGGGTCGTTTCTTAGCTATCTCAGTTATCCAGTTGGCTTGTGGCCAGGTCCCAAACCCTGAAATCGTCGAACGATATTGTGGTTTGAGCGCCTTGGCGGGCACGGACGATCACGCCAATCCTGCCGGCCGGAATTTCGCCGTCATTCAGTTGAAATACTTGCATGTCATTCACAAAGAAACGAAAACTGTCGCCGATTGCTGAAACTCCGATGCGGTTAACGGCTGGGGCGCCGGCAAGAACGTCCGCACTGGGTGTTATCGGCAGTATAGGCGCCTCGGCTCCCGACAGAAAGCGTGAAGCACGAATGGCTCCGTCGCAAGTGATCAAGAATCGATAATGTGAATCCTGGGTGGGGCTGCCAGCTCCTCCAACCCGCACAATTAATCCGAACTCATCTCCATTCTCACAAATTTCAGAACGGACCTCAATTTCGACCATGAAATCTGCGATGGATTCAATCGGAGATAGCGAGGAGAGCGTTGTCGAAGGACCCTGTACCGAGATGACCAATCTGTTGTCCAGCCGACTGACTGCTCCGCGCGGTGCAGCGCCCTGATCCCAACCGGTATCGAATTCAAAATTGTCCTCAAAGAGCGGCACCCCGAGGCCGAGCCTGTGCTCAGGTACGGCGGTGTGGGTAGGCGGTGGAGCGGTCTGAGTTGGATCCGGTCGGCTGGTGACTATTGCGGTAGCGGTCGGCGAAGAGCGCGCCTCAGGCGAGGCGGCCTGAGCACATGCGGCAATTGTTAGACAGGCTGCCGAGAGAATTGCAAAGAAACTCCACCTTTGAGCGCGAGGCTCATGGGGAGCAGGGCCGGAGGTGGACGGAATTGAGAAAGATCCCCACCCTCCAGCGCGAAGCTCATGGGGTGAGGAACCAGAGCCTGAAGTCATCGAAATGAACAGTGAGGTCGGTGGTCTG
>CAYZXF010000235.1:0-7519 GCA_964482355.1 uncultured Anaerolineaceae bacterium
TATGGTGGACACGCCGGGTACCGATGCAGAAGGCCAGGAAGGAGAAGCAGATCGGCAGAAGGCGCTTCTGGCCGCGCGCG
Source organism: uncultured Anaerolineaceae bacterium (assembly GCA_964482355.1). Taxonomy (GTDB): domain Bacteria; phylum Chloroflexota; class Anaerolineae; order Anaerolineales; family E44-bin32; genus JADFRG01. The sequence continues at coordinate 81 of CAYZXF010000235.1, forward strand.
AGGCAGATCTGCTTGTGTTGGTATTGGACGCATCACACGGGGTGCGAAATCCCGAGCGGGCGCTGCACCAGGAATTGAGCGCCCTGGGAATACCGATGATCGTTGCGCTTAACAAGACGGACTTGGTTGGTGAAGAGTCTGCGGCAGTGGCCGGCCGTGCGATCGGTACGCTGAAGGTAGATCACGATGAATTGATCCCGATCAGCGCTCTTCACCGGGAGGGCCTCGAAGACCTGCTCCTGGCAATGGTGAGAAAAGAGCCAGAAATCCTGGTCGCGCTGGCAGAGGAGTTGCCGGCGTATCGGAGAAGTCTGGCGCAAACCGTCATCGTGCGGGGTGCTTCTGCGGCGGGAGCCATCGGCTTCACTCCGCTGCCGATCATTGATTTCATCCCGCTTCTTGGAGTGCAGGTGACCATGGTGTTGGGAATTGCCAGGGTCTATGCCTACCGCATTAGTTTCGCCCGTGCGCGGGAAATGATTGCCACATTTGGAGCTGGCGCATTGGGCAGGCTGGCATTCTATGAGCTAAGTAAGTTCGGTGGACCTCCGGCCTGGCTCCTATCAGCCGGCGTTGCGGCGGGGACTACCGCGGCCCTCGGCTACGCGGCCGTGACCTGGTTTGAGAGCGACCGGAAATTGACGAATGCGGAAATTAGGGACTTGATGATCCGGACCTCGCAGGCCATGATCGGGCGCTTGAAGGCGTTTGGGAAACGGAAGCCGCGGAAGACAGATCTGCAGGAGCAGCTGGATGAGGCGCTAGAAGATCTGCCGATGGGGGATTAAGCAGCGGATCCCCGGCGCCGGCTGGCAATAAAGCCCCGCCCCGGTGCGAAAAGAAACACCACCCCGAAAATTACGGTCGCAACCAGCACGATCATAGGCCCCGAGGCGACCCCCAGTTGGAACGAAAGAACCAAACCAGCGACCCCCGAGAACACCCCGAATACGGCCGCAACAATCATCATGGAGGGCAACCGCCGAGTGAGCAAAAAAGCAGACGAGGCCGGGGTAATTAGCATGGCTAAGACCATCACCACCCCGACTGCGCTGAGCGAGATCACTATCACAACCGCGAGCAGGACCAGAAGCAGATTGTTGAGCCAGCCGACCGGGAGCTGCATCGTTGTAGCCAGAACCTGATCGAAAGCGAGCACCTGCAGCTCTTTGAAAAAGGCCACAATGAAGATCAATACGGCGGTCGCCAGCACCGCAATTACCACCAGGTCTATCGGAGACACAGCTAGCAGGTTGCCGAAGAGGATGTGTTCTAGCTCCTCCCCGTAGTCGCCTCCACGCAAAGATATTAAGGCGATGCCAAGCGCAAATGCGGCCACAAACACCACGCCGATGGCGCTGTCTTCCTTTAAGGTTGTCGTACCGCTAATTAGGTTGATCATCAGCGCCGCCAGGACTCCAGCGATCAGAGCCCCGACCAACAGCGGCCAACCGAGAAGAAAAGCAATCACAACCCCAGGCAGCACGATGTGAGCTAGCGCATCCCCGAAGAACGCCATCCCTCGAAGTACTACGTAGCAGCCGAGCACCGGCGCCACTGCCCCGATGATGACTGCGGCCATGAGACCGCGCACCGCAAGAGGGTCTGCCAGCAGAGATTCCATTACTCTCGCCCCTCGTGATGGGTATCGATCACCACGGTCCCATCGGAGACAACATGCAAGTGCCCCCCATAGGCCGCTTGCAAGGCCTCCGACGTAATTGCGGTCTTAGGATTCCCGAAAGCAACCAGTCGCCGATTAAGCAGCATGACTTGATCAAACCGTTCGGCAGCGAGATTGAGATCGTGGGTTGCGATGAGTACTGTGATGGACATTTCGCTCAGCTCGTCCAGGATGTTGAAAATCGCTTCCTGCGCCGGCAAATCCAGGCCTGTTAGCGGCTCATCCAGCAATACAATGTCGGCCTGCTGCGCCACGGCCTGTGCCAGGTAAACCCGCTGTTGTTGTCCAGCGGAGAGTGTGCCGATGTGTCTGTCTCGCTGGACCGCAAGACCCACACGGTCGAGAGCCGAGTCAACCTTCTCCCAGTCGGACTTTCGTGGCCAGCGAAACAGCCCAATCTCCCGTATGCGGCCCATCATCACGACTTCCGCCACTGTGACCGGGAAATCCAGGTTCACCTGCGCCCGCTGGGGGAGATACCCAACGCAAATGTGCCGACCGGGTCCATGTCCAAAGATATCGAGCGTTCCTCCTGTGGGGCGAAGGATTCCGGCGATGACCTTGAACAAGGTGGTTTTGCCGGCTCCATTCGGTCCTACAATCGCCAGTCGCTGCCCGGCCTCGACAGTGAATGTAAGATCCTCCAGCGCGAGCGTGCCGTCGTACGTCGCTCGCAGCGACTCAGCACGAATGGGGGGCGCATGTTTGTCATGAGAGTGGTTAGGGTCCATTAGCCCGGCGAGCATAAGACCGGCCCTGGCGGTTGTCAAGGGAGTTATAGTTGGACGAACGAATCTGCGTTGTCCGAATGTGGTGCAACCGACAAAAACTCGCCTAAAAGGAGCTTCGCCCGTGATCCAAATTGAGTCTCTGCTATCGGCTCGATTGTTCATGAGTCCACAGCGAGTAGGAGCACGAATATTTTTCATAAGCAATCTGTCCGGCAGGCTCAGCCTCTACGCCATGAAATATGGTGGAAGCGTTCCGGAGCCGTTGCTGCCGCCTGGCATTGCGCTCCAGAACCCTACTCTCGTGGGAGGCAAGCCGTTTTACGTATTTCCAAAGTTGGAGCAGATCGTGGTTATGCTGGATCAAAACGGGGACGAAAACTACCAACCCATGGTTATCCCGATCGATGGAGGCTTTCCGGAAGAGGCCTTTCCCGGCGCTCTGGGAGGCTACCGCTCACACCTGGAGCTCTGCGACAGCGACAAAAACATTCTCTACCTGGGTGCTGAATCCAGGGAAGAGGCCATAGTGGAAGCCATTCAGGGCCGCCTGGGCGAAAAACCCGAGCTCTCACGCTTGGCCAGCAGCCCATACGGAAACATCGGAGGCGATGATCACTATGTGAGTGCGGTCAACAAGGATCATACGAAGGCCGCTTTGATCGAGGGATATACCTCCGGCGATCACACTGTCCTTCTATGGGATAGCGGCAGCGGCGAAGCGAAGCTGATCTACGGAACGCCACTCGATCAGCGAACAGAAGACGAAGAAGTCGCGTTAAACGATATTGCCTACTGCCAGTTCACGAAGCAGGATAAAGGGCTGCTCTTCCGGACCGCGCTTTTTGAGGACACAAAGGGCCTCGGTTATCTGTCTTTGGACGGCAAAGGCGAGCCGGAGCCGGTTGGTGTGACCGGCCTGGTGCACAGTGGTCAGGGCGAGTTCTACAAGCTGGAGCACTTGAAAGACGATCGCTATTTGGTCCAGTACAACATTGATGGAGGCTCCTGGGGATACGAAGGGGTCTTCGACGAGAATGCGCGACAGATGCAGCTCGAGCGCGTGCTGTGGGGCCAGGGGAAGCTGTCGGAGGGCACGCTGCAGGAATCCAACTATGACAAGGGCACCGACAGTTTCGTTCTCTCCTTCTCGACCGCTACCAGCCCGGCGCAGATCTACAGCATCGACCGCGATGGCCAGATCGACACCCATACGAGCGAGCGGGTACTGGGAATTCCACAGGAATGGCTATCTCCTGGCGAAGATGCTTCGTTCGATTCCTTCGATGGATTAAGGGTATCGGCGCGGCTCTACCTCCCGGCGGAGGCACTCGGATTTGAGGCACCAAGACCGCTGGTCTACTACTTACACGGAGGTCCACAGAGCCAGGAACGGCCCGACTTCACCTGGTTTTCCATACCGCTGATCCAATTCCTCACTTTGAAGGGTTTCGCGGTGTTCGTACCCAATGCGCGCGGAAGTTCGGGATACGGTCTCTCTTATATGAAGCAAGTGGATCGTGATTGGGGCGGCCAGGATCGGCTAGACCATGTGCACGCGATGAAAGTGCTGAAAGACGAATCCAGAGTAGACGTCTCGCGCGCGGGAGTTGTTGGCCGCTCCTATGGCGGATATATGACGCTGATGCTCGCCGGTCGGCATCCCGACCTGTGGTCGGCCGCGGTGGACATGTTTGGCCCCTACGACCTGGTCACTTTCTCAGAGCGCATTCCTCCCACGTGGAAGCCTTACTTCAAGCTGGCCATTGGAGATCCAGAGCATCCCGAAGATCGAAAGCAGCTGGAAGAGCGGTCGCCGAAAACCTATTTGGACGAACTCGCCTGCCCGATGCTGGTTATTCAAGGCGGGAACGACCCGAGAGTGGTGGCGCAAGAATCGCGCGATCTTGTCGCCGATCTATCGGCGAAGGGCAAGGACATCGACATCCTGGTCTTCGAAGACGAGGGGCACGATGTGCTCAAGTACGACAATCGCGTGCGGTGCTACAACGCCATCACAGAGTTCTTTCAGCAGCACTTGGTGGACGGAGCAAGCTGATAGAATTCCTTAAGATGCACCCCACCATGGGAGGCAAATGTGATTGATATCGTCTCAACTGCTGAGCGTCAAATCACGGAAGAAGCCGATTTCCTGCAAATCAAGTCGGTAGATCATCTCCGGTTTTGGGTCGGCAACGCCAAACAATGTATGTACTACTGGTGGAAAGGCTTTGGATTCACACCGGTGGCGTACTCGGGCCTGGAGACCGGCAATCGCCGGTCTGCCTCTTATGTGCTGGAGTCAGGCAAGATCCGCTTCATCGTCACCGCCGCCTACAGCCCGACCGATGAAATCTCGGCACACCATATGCTGCGCGGGGATGGAGTTAAGCATGTTGCGCTAGGGGTGGAGGATGTGGAGCAGGCCTACCGAGCCACGACCGATCGCGGCGCAGTCGGCGTATGGGAACCGCGCGAGACGTACGATGACGATGGAACTTTCCGCACCTCCGCTATTCAAACCTATGGAGAGGTAGTCCACGTATTTGTCGATCGAGCCGACTACAAAGGAGCCTTCGCACCCGGCTATCAGCCGCTTGATCTACAGGCCGAATCGGCTGGCCTGGCCGCCATCGATCATGTGGTGGGGAATGTGCAGCTCGGGAAAATGGATCACTGGGTCAACTTTTATCACAGCGTAATGGGATTTCGCCAACTGCAGCATTTTGACGATCAGGATATAGGCACGGAGTATTCGGCGCTGATGTCAAAGGTGATGCAGGATGGAACAGGCAGGATCAAGTTTCCCATCAATGAGCCTGCAGAAGGCAAACGAAAGAGCCAGATCGAGGAGTATCTCGACTTCTATATGGGCCCCGGTGTGCAGCATATTGCGATGGCCACGGGGGATATTCTAGCCACTGTAGCGTCGCTCCGCGCAAGCGGAGTTGAGTTTTTGCGCGTTCCGGATGAGTACTACGACATCATGGCTGATCGTGTAGGCGAGATCGACCAGCCATGGGAGGAAATCGCCAAGCAGGGCATCCTGGTTGATCGCGACGACGAAGGTTACCTGCTGCAGATCTTCTCACGGCCTATTCAAGACCGCCCGACGGCATTTATTGAAGTTATCGAGCGGCACGGCAGCCGCGGTTTCGGCAAAGGAAACTTCAAGGCGCTCTTCGAAGCGTTGGAACTAGAGCAAGAGCAACGCGGCAACCTGTAGGTCGCACCCCGAAAAACCAATCATGCGCTACGTTACGTTTGCACTGCCCGACTCGCTTAGAAAGCCGCGCCTGGGGGCGATGCGCGATGATCTGGTGATCGACTTGCTGACCGCCCGCACATGGGCTCAGGGGGCACTATCTCTGCCCGCTGAACCCATCCCCCCAACGATGACGGAGCTACTTCATTTGGGCGCAGCGGCGCAGGACTACTTGAGAGAGCTAATGAACAGTCTCGATGGGACAAATCCATTGGAAGCAAAGGGAGCGAGCCGGGAAGCGGTGGGCCACCGCGTAACAGATATAGTGCTCTACCCTCCATTACCGAGTCCCACGAGCCTGAGAGATTTCTATGCCTTCGAGGCTCACGTCAAAGCCGGGTACGCCATACGTGGCCGCGAAGTACCGCAGGAGTGGTATAAGATCCCTGTTTTTTACTACTCGAACCCGAACTCGATTTATGGACCGGGGGAGAGTATTCCATACCCAAGCTATTCACAGGCACTGGACTACGAGCTTGAGGTAGCGTGTGTGATCGGAACACGCGGGCGCGACATCCCTGCCAAGCAGGCCGAGCAGTACATCTTCGGCTACACAATCTTCAACGATTGGTCGGCCAGGGACGAGCAGCGCAAGGAAATGGCCGTTGGGCTCGGGCCGGCAAAAGGCAAGGATTTTGCCTCCTCTTTTGGGCCGGCCATTGTCACGCCCGATGAACTCGCCGGTTCTGCCACCGATCGACCAGGCGTATTTGACCTTGCCATGACCGCTCGGGTCAATGGAGATGAGCGATCTCGCGGAAACTGGAAAGACATCCATTATTCTTTTGGAGAGATGATTGCTCGCGCTTCCGCCGACGTAACCCTTATGCCAGGCGACGTCATCGGTTCGGGCACCGTCGGCACAGGAAGTTTGCTTGAGCTGACAAGCGGCGAGGGACCGTGGTTGCAAGATGGAGATTCGGTCGAACTTGAGATCGAGCAGCTGGGAGTTCTGCGCAACCAGGTCGGCGCGCGCATAACCTAATAACTATCAGCCAACGGAGGAACAGTATGCCAATTTATCATCGGTTAGGGGAATTCCCGCAAAAGCGCCACACGCAATTTCGCAAACCTGATGGTGGCCTGTACCGAGAAGAAGTGATGGGCTTGGAGGGCTTCGATGGAATCCAGTCCATTCTCTATCACCACAATATGCCGCCACGCGTGAGTGCGGCCGAAGTACTCGGACCATCCCGACCCGAATATGCTGAGTATGGCCCACTTAAGCACCGTGCATTTGGAACGGCTGATATTCCGTCTGGGGGCGACGCGGTAGCCGCCCGGCGCACGCTTCTGGGCAACAGCGATGTGACGCTCGGCGTTAGCCGGCCTACCGAAAGCATGAGCTACTTCTATCGCAATGCCCAGGCGTACGAGGTTTGGTTCACGCACGAAGGCTCAGGTGTTCTTCGATCACAATTTGGCAAGCTGCCGTTCCACGAAGGCGACTACATCGTGATTCCCTTCGGCACGACCTGGACCATGGATCTGGAAGAAGAAGCACGCTTTTTCGTTATCGAGTCTGCTTCCCAAATCGAACCGCCAAAACGTTATCGAAATAAGCACGGTCAGCTGACCGAGTTTGCTCCCTTTACAGAGCGCGACTTCCGCTTGCCCCAGGAGCTGGAGACCATCGCCGAACCGGGTGACCACGAAGTGCGGATCAAGGTGCGAGACGTGATCACTCGCCACTCGCTGGATTACCATCCGTTTGACGTCGTAGGTTGGGATGGCTACGTATATCCATGGATCTTCAACATCC
>CAYZXF010000236.1:0-4926 GCA_964482355.1 uncultured Anaerolineaceae bacterium
ACCAACGCGGCTACAACCTGAGCGACAAACCGGAGGGAATTGCAGCGTATACGCTCGATGAATTAGGAGCCGATGTAATCGGTCTGATGGATGCCGCTGAGCAGGAGACGGCCTTTGTTGTCAGGCATGACTGGGGTGCAGCTGTTGCCTGGTGGGTGGCCGCCAAATACCCAGAGCGGTTAACGCGTATGGTAGTCATCAACGTCCCGCACGGGTCTGTGCTAAGAGAACACCTGCGGCGCAATCTCGGTCAAATACTCAAGAGCTGGTATATAGTCTTCTTCCAGCTGCCGCGGCTGCCCGAAGCACTTGCACAACTGCGAAACTGGAATACGCTCGCGCAAGCGATGAGGGGCAGCAGCCGCCCAGGTGCGTTTACAGACAATGACCTAGACACATACCGGCATGCCTGGTCTCAGCCTAAGGCCTACACATCCATGCTTAACTGGTATCGGGCCGTCGTGCAGAAGCCTCTTACAGCGCCTTCCAGCCCGCGGATTAAGGTGCCGACGCTACTGATCTGGGGGACCCAAGACCGATTTCTGGAGCGGGAAATGGCTCAACCGAGCATCGACTTATGTGATGACGGCCGCCTTGTTTTCATCGAAGGTGCGACACATTGGGTCCAACACGAGGAAGCAGACCGGGTGAACAAGCTCATTGATGGTTTCCCGCGCGGCGATTCGAAGAGCTGACTCGGCGAAGAGCGGGTGGTGAAATTAATTCACGGATCCGTACGACGAACCGGGGACCGAAGCATCCCTCTTACCTATAACCCACCTAAGGAGCCACCCCCCAGATCTGAACCAAACCTGAATCGGAATCGCTGACCAAGGTCCGCCCGTCCGGAGAGAACTCCGCGCTCCAGTCCGGATTGCCGGGCCCTTAAGCGTGGCGAGCAGATCTCCTGTCGCTACATCCCACAACCGGACGGTACCGTCGGGCGAAGCGCTGGCCGACAAGGATCCGTCTGGTGAGTACGCAACGTCATAAACCCATTCCATGTGCCCTCCATGAGCGCTTGCTGTTCGCCGCTGGCTCAGGAACTGGACGAAGTTCATCCTCTTCGGACCGCTTTACCAAAGCTAGGCGTTTCACAATCCCTGCTCAGGATTTGTGAGGGTAGTAGAGATCACGCATGAGGACACGTGATCCCAAGTCACGTATTTGCCAAGGAGCTGCTGATCAGCTCAGAGTCAGGAGCTTGGCTATCCATGCTGCTCGCTGCGGCTATGCGCGCTTGGGCCGCGCTTGCGGATCGCAAGGTTAATAGCTCAGGCGCAGCATTCGGTACCCTGGGATCCAGTGCCTGAAATATCGGTTCGAACCGGCTTGAACATTGCGGGCGCCATCTGAGGAGTGATGTGGTACTGTGGATAAAATTTCTAGGGACCTGCGACTGGTTGTCGTGACCCTCGCAAGATGAAAGAACTGCCCTCTCGGGAACAACGCTAAGACAGACCCGGTACCTTAGAACGACTCTTTATCAATGGGCAGTCATGCCTTTGGAGAAAATCGACAGATTAGGGAGAAACATTATGGCTGAGGCAAAGGGATTGAGAACGCTTGAGGATATAGCACGCATGGTTTACGGTGAGGATGGCAAGGGCGAGGCGCTTCCTATCACGCCGCAGGTAGAACGTTGCGAGACTCCCCAGGAGGTGCTCGAATTCGCTGCTAAGCGCGGCCTCCAAATTGTCGATTTCAAGTTCACAGATCTTCTCGGTCGCTGGCATCATTTCAGCACACCCATTCATACCCTTGTAGAAGAGCAGTTCGAGGAAGGGATCGGTTTTGACGGCTCAAGCATCCGTGCTTTCCAGGATATTCACGAATCGGACATGCTTCTGGTTCCAGATCCGGCGACCGCAGTTGTCGACCCGATATTGGAGGTGCCCACCCTGAGCCTGATCTGCAATATCTCAGATCCCGAAACCCGCGAGCCCTACAACAAGGACGCGCGTTGGGTAGCCCAGAAAGCCGAGCGCTTCCTGGTCGAGTCGGGGATCGCGGATGTCAGCTATTGGGGGCCGGAGGCGGAGTTTTTTGTCTTCGATGGCGTGAGCTTCGATTATCAACCCAGGCGGGCCCACTTTCAAATTGAGAGCGATATGGGCACATGGGAAAACCGCAGGGGCTACGACCGGCGCTGGGGACCCAACCTTGGTTACCGCCCAGAGCTCAAGCGCGGCTACTATCGGGTGCCGCCGGTCGATCAGCTGCAGGACTGGCGCTCTCAGGCCGTCTTGCGTCTGATGACGGTCGGGATCGATGTCGAGACACATCATGGCGAGGTGGCTTCTGCCGGACAGCAGGAAATCAACCTGAAGTACGCTCCGCTGCTGCAAACGGCGGATCAGCTCCAATGGTTCAAGTACATTTTGAAAAATGTGGCAGTCGCCTACGGCAAAACGGTGACCTTTATGCCCAAACCCATGTTTGAGGAGAATGGGTCTGGCATGCACTGTCATCAAAGCCTTTGGAAAGGCGATTCGAACATTTTCTACAAAGCAGAGGGGTATTCTGGCCTAAGCCAGGAAGCGCTCTGGTACGTTGGCGGGATCATCCACCACACGCCTGCTCTCCTAGCACTCGTGGCACCTACCACAAACAGCTATAAGCGATTGGTGCCCGGCTACGAAGCGCCGGTCATCATGGCCTTCAGTAGGAGGAACCGATCCGCGTGTGTGCGCATTCCTGTCTACTCGGATAGCGAGGCGTCAAAGCGAATAGAGTACCGCTGCCCGGACGCGACCGGTAATCCTTATCTCACATTTGCGGCGATGATGATGGCCGGCATCGACGGCATCAAGAATAAGATCGACCCTGGCGAGCCGATGGATCTGGATCTTTACGAGACAGAGGTCACAGTGGAGCAAGTGCCCGGTTCCTTGGAAGCCGTGCTTACGCACCTGGAGGCCGATCACGAGTTCCTCTTGCGAGGCGACGTGTTCACTACGGACTTAATCGATGCGTGGATTGACTGGAAGCGCAAGAATGATGTCGACGCTATCCGTACCCGAACACATCCGTACGAATTCGAAATGTACTACGACACATAGATCCTCGCCCCTCCGATCCGTAAGGACGAGAACGGGGCTAGAAGATGGAAAACTTTGTGGGTTTATCGCTCGGCCTCATCGTGACTGGAGGCTCTTTGGTGGTCTTCTTTGCCCTGGGTCGTCGCGGCTGGACCGGCAAGCTCGATGATTGTGTTGAAGGGGGCGTTGATATTTGCTACTGTGAAAAACTCCGGCCGGGGATGGTCAAGCAACCGAGCAATACTTGGTCGAATTTGGCCTTTGTCCTGGTTGGGCTGTTGATTTTGATCCATGCAGGAGGAGCCCAGGCGGAGGGTCAAAATCCAATGGTAACAATCCCATTCTTTTCGATAGGCATCGGAATCGTGATTGTCACCCTAGGCATAGGAAGCATTTTCTTTCACGGTTCGATGACGAGCTGGGGCAATTTATTAGATAACCTGGGGATGTACTGGTTCCTCAGTTTCGCGCTACTGTACGACATTTTCCGACTTTTCAATGCGAGCGATGTGGGTGTGTTCATCGTTATATTCCTGTTGATAAACGTTTTCGTGGGAATATTCCGCGGGCTTGATGAGGGTAGCGAAAAATATGTATTCCCCGCATTGTTTATATCGCTGATAATCATCGAGTTCCTATTTGGAATTGGTGTCATCGGTGTTGCGGGAGTTGAACGGTCATTGTTTCCATGGTTCGCTGCAGAGCTTGGAGCGTTTACTTTAGCGCTTGTTATCTGGTGGTTCTCGAGAACTGGCAAGCCGCTTTGCAGGGAGGATTGGCGGATTCAGGGCCATGCGGTCTGGCAGATTCTTGGAGCATTCGCTACGGGATTTCTATATTTGAATCTTGTCGCCGAGATCGTGAGCTGAAAGTCGGGGAGTGAAGCCCCCTCCATTACTTCCTGCGAAGCCTGAAAATGATGGAGACGCTCTCCACGTCCTCGGTGCTTGGCAGTGTGCTTTCGCTGGAATCAGCGAGCACCATGAGCAGTTCCGAGATGGCTCGTCTGGATTTGGCGTCATTCGGTTCCAAATAGAAAAACCGCTCGACTAAATCCTCGTCAGAGTTAAGAAAGTACTTCTTTGCACGGCTGTCCTCCAGCTCGTAGTCCACAAGCCCGGCTTCCTGCAGCTTGGCCAGGTGATGGTAGAGGTTGTAGCGATCCTCACCGGTCAGCTTCTGAAGCTCGATCGTAGTGAGAGCGTCGTTCTCCTGAAGGCTCTTGAGGATCGTCTGACGGGTGGGGTGGGAGGCGGCCTTGATGTAGGGGTCGGTCTGCAGGCGCCTGCTCCGACTTACTTTGCGCTTACTCATTTCTTGTCCTGCTTCTTCTTCTTCAGCATCACAGCCTTGATCATGGCGTAAGAGGTATAGGCGCTTTCCACGTCACTCGTGGGAAAGTCATCCGATCCCATCTCCTTGAACTTCGCCATATCAGCTGCCGCAATTCCTTTGGAGGCCAGATATTCGGAGGATGGCGCTGCATGCCGTGCGGTCCGGGTCTCGCTTCGCTGCAGGTAGAAGTGGCTGATCATATGGTAGACCTGGCCCTCCCCGTAGTCAAAACTCACGAACACCGGCGACTCGCCATGTCGCTCTCCTAGCTGCTTCGACTGGATGAGCACTCTCACATGCCCGAAATTGCGAATCTTGATAGGGTAACTGCTGCCTTCGAGCCACCACTGCGGGTCGTCCTGCTCGTCCAGGACGGATTGAAGGATGGTGTCCTCACGGTCGAGAATTTCGATACGGACCACCTCGTCAAGGGTGGGGCGATCGTTGTACTCGAGGAAACCGGGGAAAGCCGGTTCGATGACGTTTCTCAGCGCCCAATCGGTCGTGAACAGGAATCCGCCGGAGCGGACAAAGCTTTCCAATTTCCTCA